>NZ_LVWH01000127.1:0-956 GCF_001909045.1 Paenibacillus sp. P3E
CAGTTTAGGTTACAGGGCTTTTACCTCTATCGCGGGCCTTTCCAGACCTCTTCACCTACCATATTCCTTTGTAACTCCATGTGAGACGTCCCACAACCCCAAGGGGCAAGCCCCTTGGTTTAGGCTGTTCCGCGTTCGCTCGCCGCTACTGACGGAATCACTATTGTTTTCTCTTCCTCAGGGTACTTAGATGTTTCAGTTCCCCTGGTCTGCCTCTGCATACCCTATGTATTCAGGTATGAGTAACTGCGAATTACCACAGCTGGGTTTCCCCATTCGGACACCCCCGGATCAAAGCTTGCTTACAGCTCCCCGAGGCAGTTTCGTTGTTCGCCACGTCCTTCGTCGGCTCCTGGCGCCTAGGCATCCTCCGTGTGCTCTTATTAGCTTAACCATCGCTCCGGTGTTTCGCTTGTTCGCTCATCTTGTTTTAAACAGCGCTCCCGGATAAATCCGTTCGCTAGTCTGTTTAAAGCCAAAGGTCGCTTCACAATCGAAAACCTTCGCTTTCAGCATACTAATAACTATTTCAACTTGTTTACACAAGTTTCAGCTAAAAGATGTTCTAAAACGCATTTTCGTTTCGGTATCCAGTTTTCAAGGATCAAGGTACTCATATACTATTTCATGTAAAACATTTTGGTGGAGCCAAGCGGGATCGAACCGCTGACCTCCTGCTTGCAAGGCAGGCGCTCTCCCAGCTGAGCTATGGCCCCATAAAGGGATATAATGTTATATGGTGGGCCTTGGTGGACTCGAACCACCGACCTCACCCTTATCAGAGGTGCGCTCTAACCAACTGAGCTAAAAGCCCATATAACATATATAACATTATGAATCAACCAAAGGATTGGTTGTCCGCTTGGCAGCGTCCTACTCTCCCAGGACCCTTCGGTCCAAGTACCATCGGCGCTGGAGGACTTAACGGTCGTGTTCGGGATGGGTACGTGTGGAAC
>NZ_LVWH01000128.1:0-915 GCF_001909045.1 Paenibacillus sp. P3E
GAATTATAATTCATTAGACCTTGTAAACTTTATAGAAGTTTCATGGCATATCAAGGACGATTTTGATTGTATATTTAGAGGGATTAATGTTTTTAAAACGAAAGCTGAAAGTCTTCTAGAGCAAATGGAAAATGGAAATGCTTCCTCATGTTACGATCGAAAAAAGGCTGAGACAGGTAGTACATATCATTTTCCAAAGTTATCTCTAACTCTGTGGAGATCCTCGAAATTTGACGAAAAAGATATGGAAGAACAATGGTTTAAAAACCTTTCTGTAGCTGATCAGCTGGAAGAAATGAGATTATTATATTTTGAATCAGTGAGTATTCACAATTATACTATCTAATCGCCTAAATAAAATCCTGAAGCAATGTTGACTTAATGTCAGTGCTTCAGGATTTTTGTTTGAAAAAACTATTTACAGCACATTCAACTCGACGGCAATGTTACCGAGGGTTGCGCGGGAGTAAGGGCACGCACCATGAGCAGCTTCTACCAATTGTGCTGCGGTTTCTTTATCGACGCCTTTAACCAGGACATCCATCTTAACGGCGATACCGAACCCGCCATCCTCAACTTTTCCGAAACTGACGGTAGCCGTGACTTCGCTGCCTTCGATTTTTACTTTTCCCATACGGGCTACCATGTTCAGTGCACTGTCGAAGCAAGCGGAATAGCCAGCTGCGAACAGCTGCTCCGGATTGGTGCCTTCGCCGCCGGCACCGCCCATTTCACGTGGAGTGCTGATGGTGAGATTCAGTTTTGGGCTTTCGGATTCTATATATCCATTTCTTCCGCCTACTGCTTTTACTGTGGTTTCGTACATTTTCTGTTGGATAGTCATCATTATTAATCTCTCCCGTTCATTTGCTAATATATTGTACACAATTTAATTTAACACAATAAAAATAATAG
>NZ_LVWH01000129.1:0-907 GCF_001909045.1 Paenibacillus sp. P3E
CTCTATTAGTTTTCTGTAATTATATGCGTATGCACCACCAACCTGTACAAATGCTATATATTGTTGATTTAAAATTTGAAATTCTTCTAAAGTTGCAAGTTTTCGTATTAGCATCCTTTCAGTATCACCTTCATAAATAATAACTCTATCAGCGAAGACGATATCCGAGAATCCTATTTCATAAAACCAATCATAAAAATTCTCAAGAATCGGATCATCACTGATACTTTCTTTAAATGAGGAAAAATCAAATATTTTACTTTCAAACAAATTAATCGGACGAGCAACTCTAAGGTTTCTCATATCTGTTGATCGAACCATCTCACTAGAATGGGTTGTTATAAGACCCTGTATTTTCTTTTGTTTGTAGTATGTACGAAGGTACTTACCAAATACATTTTGCATCTGAGGATGCATATGTGATTCTGGTTCTTCTATTACAAAAATATTTACTAATAGAGGATCAATATTGCGCTTATAAGTTTCTAATTGAAGAAGAATAAAAATCATATTGCTATAACCTAGACCTTGCGATGCTTCACTTAAAAAATGGTCTTCAAGTTGGTATTTCGCTTTTGTAGCCTGACTTAAAAGAGAATTGATAGCATCTTCAGAAATGTCTAAATCAAGGACTAGACCTCCTGTATTACCACCGTTTGCTTGAGCTATTGCAAGCATTGCATCACTTAGTCCATCAATAGAAGCTTTTCGAACTACCCCCGTTATATCTAACTCCTCTATAGGTTGAAGTATTCTGTCAGGTAATAGACTCAATAACGATGTCCATGTATCATCGTGACATGCTAAATCAAGTACATTTCTACTTATACTTTTTAATTTCCCATTGTTCTGATCATCAAGCGGCCTTCCAGCAATTATATTTTGAAAATTAAATAACTTTCTAAAC
>NZ_LVWH01000130.1:0-900 GCF_001909045.1 Paenibacillus sp. P3E
ATTAGCTGCTTTGCGATGTAGTCTAATTTTTTTCCCCACTTCAATTGAAAATCCAGACATCTCCTCACCTCTCTTTAAGAGTAGGTAAGAATAGAGATGCTTTGAAGAGCGTTATAACACCTTTTACCAATTGTAATAAGGTTTTATAAAGCCTATTATGAAAGTATTAAAACTGTTTAAGGAGAAAATTATATGACTCTATTGCCTCAACAACATGTTATTGAAAACATTCTACAGTCAAAAATGCGAGGGAAAGTAACGTATTCAGGGAATTTGTCAGCATCCTCAGCTCTAAACTTGACATATGTAAAGCCTTTCGATCATCCTTCAGGTAAAGGTTATCAAAGACCGGTAGATAACAAAAGGTGTAATGATTTTGCTATGTTTTTATCGAAAGGAGAAAACTCACTCTTTACTCCGATCCTCCTCAATGCTGAAGCACAATGGGAGTTTAGTTCTTACGATAAAAACCGACCAGCCTTTGGACGTTTAATTTGTAAGAACAGAGCTTCACTAATGGATGGGCAACATAGATTGGGAGGAATTGAACGATATACTAAGGACACAAACTCAGATATGCAAATACCATTTCTGGCATTTCATTTTCTAGATGAAGATGAGGAAATGAAACTATTTGATACAATCAATACAAAAGCAAAAGGTATCGGTACTTCACTAAGCAGATACCTTAGAAGGGATTCCGATGATAATAGTTGGATTGCTACAGAATTAATAACTAGAGGTGATAGCCCTTTTCATTTTATTGGTAGCTTAACAGGAAAACGCAATGCAGGTAGACATGTAACATTACAAAATTTATATAAAGTTCTTGAGATATTGTTTAAATCCGTTCCAATGTTTCATCTAACAAAAGAAGAGAAATTAATGTTGGTTCTTGTT
>NZ_LVWH01000131.1:0-883 GCF_001909045.1 Paenibacillus sp. P3E
ATGTAACTATATGTATCATTGTATGCATGCCTGAAAACACAAAAAAGACCAGGGAATATTCCCCGGCCTGATCATAAGAAACGTTATTGTACAGATACGAACGTGTTGAATTTCAGATATTTGTAGTGGAAGCGCATATGAGAGAACTCGAAGGGAGTGCCATTATCCAGGAAGAAAATCCCTTCCATAATCCCTACTGGCTCATTCTCCTGGAGATGGAGCAGTTCTTGATCATTAGCGCCCGAAGGCTCAGCAAAAATAGACAAAAACGACTTGGTTACCGCGAGGTTCCGCGACTCCTCCAGATAATGAAAGATCGATCCTTCGATAATCGTCTGGTCCAGATTCTGAACAATCTTGATCGGAATGTAGCCCGTCTCAATCATGAACGGCTCGTCATCGAATAAGCGCAGGCGCACGATTTTGTATACAAAATCATGGGGCTGCAGGAACAAATCCCGCTGCAGCTCTTCCGTAGGCCGGATCACCTCGAAATCCAGTACTTTCACCTTAGGCTTTTTGCCATGCATCTGAAAGTTGTCGGTGACCCCCAGATTGGAGCCCTCGTAATTAAAGATCGATTCATTTTTTATGTATAACGGGTTGATAAAGGTGCCTGAACCCCGTTTTTTGAAAATAATTCCCGAGTTCTCCATCTTCATCAGTGCGCGTTTGATGGAACTGCGGCTTACCTGGTAGGTTTCGCTAAGACTGCGCTCATCCGGTAGTCTCATATCGGCAAACTGTCCTGCAAAAATCTTCATTTTGAGGTCGTCAATAATTTGCTTATAGACAAATTGGGTCATGGGGTACTCCTTCTTCAGAACTGTAAAGAGCTAAATTTTCAATATTAAATATAACATAATTGTGAGAGGGATTATAC
>NZ_LVWH01000132.1:0-878 GCF_001909045.1 Paenibacillus sp. P3E
TAATAATTTACATTGTCAATATTGGCGAGATCATTTATTATATCTCTCCGCTTTACTACTGAGTTGGGTACCCCGTATAGGTAACAGACCAAATTAGGCGAGATTGATAATCTTATCAAAGCAGTACGAATCTTTGTCATAGCCATTATGCTCATAAAAAGCATGGGCGTCGGTTCGTTTAAATCCGCTACATAAAATAATACTTGATATTCCAATTTCCTTAGCATAATTTTCTGTATGTCTTAATAGTTTTGTTCCTACCCCACTATGCTGATATTCCCTTTTAACAGCAAGAGCTTGAATATGTAGATAACCAATCGGAGCCCCTACTGATAATGCCTGAACTATAGTTACAAAACCAACCACATCATTTGAAAATAATGCAACAAGTGTTTTGTAATTCCCTTCCTTATTCATTTTTTCCATAGTAACACGAAAATTTTCTTCATTAACATTGCGAATTCCAAGTACATCGTTCCATAAAAAAACAACTTCAGTATAATCATTTGCTACAACTTCTCGTATCATAATTTCCATACCCAACCCCCATAAATAAAAATATTCGAATACGTCATTACATTCTGAGCAATATCTCCAACTGTACCAAATGGTATGGATTCATCATGACCGAAAAAAAGGAGATATCACGGAAATTCTCATAGGAAGGCACAGTTGCCATATCCTCCTTAGATTTCAACAAGGAAGCTTTATTTACTTCATAGTATGGGCTAATGTATTTGATTTTTGAAAATTTCTGAATATCTTTCTCTCCCTTCATACTCCCATAAAGTTCACACATTTCTATAAGAAACAGATTCGCGTCGCGACCGCATAAATAAACATACATGTTATGCCAAAAAAGTAATAGTCTTTTATTG
>NZ_LVWH01000133.1:0-869 GCF_001909045.1 Paenibacillus sp. P3E
GTAATCTGTTTTCTAAATATAATAGATATTCCATTTTTCAATCGGTTACCCAATACTTTTTGCAAAAATTCACTTGATAGTCTCAATATGGAGATCCCAGCCATTGTTCCTATCGGAATGACTAGTGAGTATAGCATTTTTTTCCATTCATATCCATTTAAATGATATGAAATAATATCAATGATCTCAGCTTGAGCCGAATATATAAATACATTCAAAACACCGCTAATAATTGGAATCGAAAAAACCATGATAAAGATTATGGGCATTTCTTTTAAAATACGCCATAAAAACCATAACAAATTGTATAAGTTACCTTTTTTATTGATCAATTGAAACGCCTACCCTCTAATCAGAATATAGGGAGAGCTGTGCTCGATACATACTTGCATATTTTTTGTTTAGATCTAAAAGTTCTTTTTGTGTACCGTACTCTACGATTTTCCCATTTTCAACAACAGCAATTTTATCAACATACTTTGTCATACTTAATCTATGGGTTACAAAAATAGCTGTTTTTTTCCCTGACAGCTCTATAAAGGACTGAAAAGCTTTTAGCTCTGATTCTGGATCCATTGCTGATGTTGCTTCATCGTAAATCAAAATTCCTCCCTCGCTTAAGTAAGCTCTTGATACCGCCAACTTTTGCCATTCTCCACCAGATAAATCTTGCCCCCCGAATTCTGGACCGATTAATGTTTCTAATTGTTCCATTTCTTTGAATTTATCAAACATTGCTTTTTGAAGTGCTTTTTCGATTTGTATATTATCAGCTATTTTTCTTTTGTCGCCCATACCAACATTTTCTCGAATAGTTCTTAATAATTTTGAAAAATCTTGAAATACAACTCTTATATATCCAAAAATAT
>NZ_LVWH01000134.1:0-862 GCF_001909045.1 Paenibacillus sp. P3E
TTTATTAAATTCTTCAATTAGATATTTAAATTCATTTGGAGCTATAATATCTAACTCATTAATTTTTTCTATTTGCTTTACAATTATCATGTCAATACTCGTTTTAATCATTTGAAACATACGCTCTATATCGTAATCCGAATAATCCTTTGTTTTAAAATCAATATCAATTAATAAAGAACCCTCCTCTTTCCACTCCTTTATCATCACATGAAGAGACAGAGTTTGTTCTCCAGGAAAGAACTCCAAATGTTCTACTGGAATTCCACCTAAGTGCTGCGATGGTGTTCCAGGATTATAATTCACCGATACATTAAACAATTCAGAACTGATTTTGCTTTTTTTATTTAAATCACTGACAAGTAAGTCATAAGGGTATTTTTGATGTTTTAATACTTTCTTAAATTCAAGTTGAACTTCAGATAAAAGTTCCAAAATTGTGTACTCTGGAGAAATACAAAAGGTAAAGGGAACAGTACTTGTTGTCATTCCAAAAATCTTTTTTTCTTGCTTACCATAGCGGTTAAGTACTGGAATTCCTAACGTAATATCTTTTTGCCCTGTAGTTTTGAATAGATAGATACCCATAATTGAAATCATAAAAACATTCATTGAAACAGCCTGGGATGCCAAGTAGTTTCTTATAATATCCGCATGATGCTTACCAATTACAAATGTTTTACGCTTAGCCGATAAATCAATGTTATTTTTATGGAATACCCCTGTTCTAAAATCATGATATCTGTCCACCCAAAATTTTTTGTCACTCATTGCTCTTTCGGACAATAAATATTTCGTCTCATTTTCTAATAAGTGAAGATATGAGTCATTATCCTCGTAAGCACTATCACTATTATTTGTG
>NZ_LVWH01000135.1:0-850 GCF_001909045.1 Paenibacillus sp. P3E
CTAATAGAGTTTATAAATATTAAAACCCTAATTTTAACAGATCTTGATTATACAAAATCTTCTAATACCGAAAATCTTATCAAAAATTCTACGACGACAAATGCAACCATTAATAATTTCTATAAAATTGAATTCCCGGGAACATCTCCAACAGTATCTGATTTATATCAATGGAAAAAAAATAAGGGGAATATCCTATTTGGAGGACTTGCTTACTTATTATACCAAGGGGAATCAGATAATTTTGCTCGAACATTAGAAGAAGCAATGCTTGCCAAGCATTATAAAATAACTACACTCATTCAGAAAGAACGTGATGAGTGGATAAGCTTGCGGAAGTTAGATAATTTAAAGTATACAATACCTCAAGAAGGTGGGAGTTATACATTGAGAGATATTGTTGCTCATACTTCAAACGGAAAGACAGACTTTATGTATTCTGTTATTCTAAATAATTTAACTGAGGGTATGCTTCCCGACTACATCAAGGAGGGGCTTACATGGCTGGTACAATAGTCGATAATATTTATTTAGTCAACGCACCTGCTGGTAGCGGAAAAACAACAACAATTAAAACAATGATTTTTCATCATACTGTTGAAAATCCGGCTGATAACATTCTTTGTATAACGTACACAAATAGGGCAGCTGATGAGTTAAAAAAGGATACCAAAAATCCTAGGGTATATTATTCAACAATACATTCTTTTCTCCATAATTTTATAAGTATATATTTTTCACATCCTCAAGTACTTAATTTGTACTTTGAAATATATGGAGATGATATTAAAGGGAGAATCGCTAATCTGGAAGGGAATTTAAGCGTTGAAACGAGTAATCAAAAATATAT
>NZ_LVWH01000136.1:0-846 GCF_001909045.1 Paenibacillus sp. P3E
CCCAAGGGGCAAGCCCCTTGGTTTAGGCTGTTCCGCGTTCGCTCGCCGCTACTGACGGAATCACTATTGTTTTCTCTTCCTCAGGGTACTTAGATGTTTCAGTTCCCCTGGTCTGCCTCTACACACCCTATGTATTCAGGTATGAGTAACTGCGAATTACCACAGCTGGGTTTCCCCATTCGGACACCCCCGGATCAAAGCTTGCTTACAGCTCCCCGAGGCAGTTTCGTTGTTCGCCACGTCCTTCGTCGGCTCCTGGCGCCTAGGCATCCTCCGTGTGCTCTTATTAGCTTAACCATCGCTCCGGTGTTTCGCTTGTTCGCTCATCTTGTTTTAAACAGCGCTCCTGGATGAATCCGTTCGCTAGTCTGTTTAAAGCCAAAGGTCGCTTCACAATCGAAAACCTTCGCTTTCAGCATACTAATAACGATTTCAACTTGTTTACACAAGTTTCAGCTAAAAGATGTTCTAAAACGCATTTTCGTTTCGGTATCCAGTTTTCAAGGATCAAGGTATTACTTGAGAGCTTCAACTCTCAAAACTGAGCAACGAGTGAGTGTTCGAACCCAAAGGTTCTAATGGAAGTCAAGCTTCCGATTTGAATGTTTCCGTTGTAGGAAACGATTCTCCATAGAAAGGAGGTGATCCAGCCGCACCTTCCGATACGGCTACCTTGTTACGACTTCACCCCAATCATCTACCCCACCTTCGGCGGCTGGCCCCCTTGCGGGTTACCCCACCGACTTCGGGTGTTGTAAACTCTCGTGGTGTGACGGGCGGTGTGTACAAGACCCGGGAACGTATTCACCGCGGCATGCTGATCCGCGATTACTAGCAATTCCGACT
>NZ_LVWH01000137.1:0-92523 GCF_001909045.1 Paenibacillus sp. P3E
TCCGTATATTCATTAATAACGCTATCCCAAAATCTAATAGATGAAATATTATCCGGGTGTTCTCCTATTTCCCATTTCCCGCGAAACATGTCAAATACAGCTTTTGCTGCATATCGTCCTACACCGGATCGACGATACTTATGCAAAATAAAAAACTCACCCATTGAATAATCATAATTAGGATGTAATACGAAATCATCATCAATTAGGACAAACCCTGCTAATATTCCATTAACTTTCACGAAATACGGATAGTGTTTTTCTTTATCCCAATAATCAGAAATATGATGTTCAAATTCATATTCGCCTTTGTCATTTACATCAAATTTATTATACTGTGACCACTCGTAGCAATACATTTTCAATAGATTTTTCAATATTGCCTTCTCTTCCAAAGGTACTCTTACAACTTCTATACTCATAATTTCAAACTCCTAAAATGATTTTTCAGTACATCAGTACAATAGATGCATAGTTTTATATCGCTCTTCTTACCATTATGTATGATTTGATATAAACATCATACCATTCCAGTGGAATGGGGAGATACTCAGACGACCTTGATGTATAAGTGGAATTCCTCCCACGAATCTACACCTGTCGGCTCTCCGGAAGGAACTAGTTGGAAAAAGTAAACCTAATCCGGCCCTCTCAGCTGATATGTAGGAGTTTCGCCTGATTTAGTTGTAGAAAATCCCACTAATGCCCGCTGCAGCGTGGATTTCTGCAAATTAGTTATACTAATTCCACTTAGCAATCAACCAGGCCAACGAGCAGAGGCATTAGGTATTTGTCTGTACTCATTCCGCTTATCTGATTCACGCTTATCTCATTCCGCTAACTCATTCACGCGTATTTCATTCCGCTGTCAGCCTGCTTCCCTACGCTACCGTTCTCTAGTCCATCCTTCCGTTTCCTTCATCCTTTACTCCCGCCCGCAGCGTCTCCTCCAGTTGGTGAAGAAGACGTGCGTTGTCTTCGTTGCCTTTGACCGCGACGCGGATATGCCCCGGCGTAAGGCCCGGATACATCGCGCAGCTGCGCACAAGAATGCCGCTGCGGCCCAGCCGCTCCTGCATGGCTGCAGCGCTCCACCCTGCGGGCAGGCTGAGCAGCAGGAAGTTCGCTTCGCCCGGCGGGACCTCGCAGCCGAGCCGCAGCAGACCCTGCCGCAGCGCTTCACGCTCTGCGGTTATCAGCCCGCGCGTGCGCTCCTCATACTCGCGCCCGCTGCGCAGGCAGGCTTCCCCGGCCAGCAGCGCCAGGCCGTTCACGCTCCAAGTCACCTGCTTGCCGGTCATCGCCGCGGCAAGCTCCGGGGCTGCGATCGTGAAGCCCAGCCGCAGCCCCGGAATGGCATAAAACTTCGTCATCGAACGGATCAGCACCGTCTGACGATAAGCCCCAAGCTCCGGCAGCAGCGACTGCCGCCGCTCTTCGGGGATGAAGTCGATGAACGCTTCATCCACCGCCAGCACCGCCCCGCAGCGCTCCGCCTGCTGCGCCAGCACCCGGAGTTCGTCCAGCGCATACTGGACGCCGTTCGGGTTATTCGGTTGCCCGAGGAACAGCAGGTCCACCTGTTCCAGCAGTCCGGCGATGTTATCCGCACCGGCACGGTAGCCCTGCTCCTTCGTGCCTTGAACGGACATGACCTCTGCACCGAACTGCTCTGCGAGCTGGCGGTATTCTGAGAAGCAGGGCTCGATGATGCCCACCTTACGCGGTTTCACAGCCAGGAGCAGCAGCGCCATCGATTCCGCCGCCCCGTTGCCCACCGTAATGCAGTCGTTGTCTACCCCCAGATTCTCCGCAAGCAGGGACTTCAGTCTGCGGTGCCCTGGATCGGGATAGGCCGTCACAACTGACAATGAATTACGCAGCAGGTCCAGCACACCGGGCGGCGGACCAAGAGGGTTGATATTCGCGCTAAAATCAACAAAAGCGCCGCTCCCCTCCCCGTAAAGTTCCGCTGCCGTCAGCAAATCGCCGCCGTGTCCGTATTTTTCAAGCATGCCTACACTCCTCTTTATCTTTCTATTCACTCATCGTCCCCATTATTGCCCCTTTGCCAGAAATACGTCAATGTTTCGCATCCCCGTACCGCAAGACAATGCCGCTTGCCGCAGACTAGCCCCTGCCTCGCAACCATCGGCTCTTTTGTACAAACCGTGCTTTTGGTTTAAAATAACTAGAGCAGTTCATCATGCCCAAGCGGAGGAATTTACTATGCTTTTTATCGATAACACCGGAATTACAGACGCATCGATCAATCTCGCGATTGAGGAATTTGCGCTCAAGAATCTGCCGATGGACGACAGCTATTTGCTTTTTTATATCAACAGCCCGTCCATTATCATCGGCAAACATCAGAATACCATTGAAGAGATCAACCAGGAATACGTGAAGGACAACAATATTCAGGTCGTGCGGCGGTTGTCCGGCGGCGGAGCTGTCTATCATGATCTCGGAAATCTCAACTTCAGCTTCATTACCAAGGACGACGGACAGTCTTTTCATAATTTCCTGAAATTCACCCAGCCGGTCATCGACTACCTGCAGTCCATGGGTGTGAATGCCGAGCTGAGCGGACGCAATGATCTCCAGGTCGGGGAGCAAAAAATCTCCGGCAATGCCCAGTTCTCCACACGCGGACGCATGTTCAGCCACGGCACCCTGATGTTCGATCTTAATCTGGACGATGTGCAGGCCTCCCTGAATGTGAACCCGGAGAAATTCAAGTCCAAGAGCACCAAATCCGTGCGCAGCCGTGTGGCTAATATCAAGGAACTGCTTGGAAGCGACATGACCATTGAGGAATTCCGTGAGGGCCTGCTGCGTTCCATCTTTGGCATGGAGCCCTCCGAGGTTCCGCAGTACAAGCTGACCCAGGACGACTGGGTGCGGATTAACGAAATTTCCAAGGAGCATTACCAGAACTGGGATTGGAATTACGGCCTCTCGCCAAAAAGCAACGTGAAGCATACCCGCAAGTTCCCGGCAGGGCTCGTCGATATCCGCATGGACATTGAAGATTCCTACATTAAGGATATTAAAATCTATGGCGACTTCTTCGGCGTCGGCGATGTGGTGGACGTGGAGAACGCGCTGCGCGGCAAACGCTATGAAGATGCAGAGGTCAGAGACGCCCTATCCGGGCTGGACCTGAAGCATTATTTCGGCCGGATCGAGCCGGAGGACTTCATCGGTTTGATTTTCCTGGAGGAATAGCTCCCGGTTAGCGGAGCCGAATCTGGAAAGAGGGATGAGCCACTCTTGCAGGAACCAGCCCTCCCTTTTCCCAACGACCAAAAAGGCCTTCTGTGAATGATCCGCAGAAAGCCTTTTTGATGTCCTCGGGCAAAAGCACTTTAGATACCGGGAGTAAGCACAAAAACATACATAACCAGTGCAAACGTAAGTATGATGCAGAACTTCTCCACCGCATTGCCCTTCTTCGTCCCGGTGCTCATCAGCTTCAGGCGAAGCTTGAAGGGCAGAGGAGGCAGCGGGGTAATGCCGCGCTGGGTCAGGGAATCGGCCAGCAGGTGCAGCGCGTAGGACATGCCTCCGGCAATCCACAGGCTGCCGCCGTCATTCATGCCAAGCGAGGCAAAATAAAGCAACGCTCCCCAGCCGGCCACGCCGTACAGCGTATGTGTCAGTCCGCGGTGCGGAACAACCGAGGATACGACAAGCACGCAGGCTGCAATGTAGTTCCATGGGTCGTAGTCTTCCGCGAACGCAAACAGCCCCAGTGCCAGCAGCAGCATCACCAGATGCCGCAGCCGCCTGCCCGGCAGGAAGGATACGCTCCCGACAAGCAGCGCCAACGCAATGTTCCAGGGCGGTGCGGCGATTCCGGAAAAATACAGATAGATGGCCGCCCCGATCAGAGCCACCTGCAGTATCCGCAGCAGGAATTCAGGCAGAGCTTTGCGCACCAGCAGTGAATTCGGCTCATCGATATCAGGTAAGAGGGCGCTAAGTCCCGCTACGGCAACCGCCGGAATCGTAATCTCATGGCCGAGCAGGCTCATGACGGATAGGGTAACCCCGGTGCTGATGATGAAATGGGATTTGCCCATCATGGTGTACCCGCTCCTTTCTAAGGTGTAGGGTTATCTAATGCAAAAATAAGAACAAGTGTACGGTTATCGAAGTATATCAATTGCTGGCTTTTTTGTCCAGCCTTTGGCTGTTTTTCGGGTGCCGAACTCTTAGCTGGCTTGCCTGATGAGCAGTTTCGTCTTGTCCTCCCCCCTGATTTAACCATCAGTTGTCAGAATTCCCCTGCCTCTAAAGTGGCAAGATGAATGGCAACGGTCTTTCTTCTTTGACGAATCCAACCTAAAACGCTAGAATAAAAGTATTCGGTCGTATCATATAAAAGGTTGTGTAATCAATGGAATTAGACTCTAATAACCATTCAGTATTCTCGCTTCATTATCATCTTGTTTTAGTCGTGAAGTATCGCAGAAAAGTAATAGGTGATGAAATATCGAATAGACTGAAAGAGATATTTGAGTATATTCAGCCCAAATACAATATCACGCTGCAAGAATGGAATTATGACAAGGATCATGTTCACGTTCTTATGAAGGCTTATCCCAATACCGAGATTTCCAAATTTCTTAACGCTTATAAAAGTGCTTCCTCTCGACTGATCAAGAAAGATTTCCCGATTATTCGTAAACAACTTTGGAAGGAATATTTCTGGTCAAAAAGCTATTGCCTAATAACGACTGGTGGAGCGCCTATGGATGTAATCCAAAAGTATATTGAAACTCAAGGTCAGAAATGAGGTGAACACTTGCTGAAAGCCTACAAATACCGCATCTATCCGACCCATGAGCAACAACAATATCTGGCAAAAGTATTCGGCTCCGTTCGCTTCATCTTCAATAAGATGCTTGCTGATAAGATCGAACACTATAAACAAACGGAGAAAATGCTCTATAATACGCCTACCAGGTACAAGAAAGCATTCCCGTGGCTGAAAGAAGTGGACAGCCTTGCATTAGCAAACGTCCAGCTTAATCTGGAGAAAGCCTATACGCATTTTTTTCGGGATAAGAACGTTGGTTTCCCTAAATTCAAAAGCAAGAAGACGAACAACAACAGCTTCACAACGAACAATCAAAACGGAACGATAGCCATTAAAGATGGAACGATCAAAATTCCGAAACTAAAGAAAAGAATTCGAATCAAGGTGCATCGTCCATACACGGGGCGAATCAAATCCTGCACCCTATCCAAAACAGCATCAGGAAAATACTTTGTTTCCGTACTGGTGGAAACAGATATAGCTCCTATGCCGAAAACAGAAAAGAAGATTGGCGTTGATCTAGGACTGAAAGACTTTGCCATTACTTCGGATGGTGAAGTTATCGCCAATCCTAAACATTTTCGTAAATCCGAAAAACGATTAGCCAAGTTGCAGAAGAACTTATCGAGAAAGAAGAAAGGGAGCCATAACCGATATAAAGCACGCTTGAAAGTCGCTAAGCTTCATGAAAAAATAGCCAATCAGCGTAAAGACTTCTTGCACAAAACGTCAACCCAAATGATATGCGATAACCAAGTGATCGTTATGGAAGACTTGCGTGTAAAGAACATGATGCAGAATCACAAATTAGCTAAAGCCATATCCGAAGCATCCTGGAGTAGGTTTCGTTCAATGCTCGAATACAAGGCGAACTGGTACGGTAGAACATTGATTATTGCACCCAAAAACTATGCAAGCAGCCAATTATGTTCCTGCTGTGGCTACAAAAACACAGAAGTGAAAAACCTTGCTGTACGAGAATGGACTTGTCCTGAATGTCTTACACAACACGACAGAGATCGGAATGCTGCTGCAAATCTTCTAAAATTAGCAATGTAAATACACGTATCGGGTTAGGAACTAGCCTATAAGCTTGGGTAAACTTGGAGCAACAGCTCTATTGACCAAGAAGCACCTACCTCTTAGGTGGTGTGTAGTTCACGATACAATTTGGACAACTTCATTTGGCATACATTCTGCCCTTACCCAAGAAAGGATGACCTCTGTGAATCGCTCCCGAATAGCCGATCTCAGTCTGCTGCTGGTGGCGATGATGTGGGGATGTACGTTTCTGATTGTGCAAAGCGCAGTCAAGGTGCTGCCGCCGCTCGCATTTAACAGCATCCGTTTCACCGGTGCCGCCGTGCTGCTGGCGCTGATCACCGCCGTTTTCTACCGCCGGGAATGGAGGCTGCTGAGCTGGCGCATGACTGGGCACGCCTTATTGCTGGGTCTTTTTCTGTTCCTGGGCTATGGCTTCCAGACGATGGGACTGCTCTATACCACTACGTCCAACACCGGATTTATCACTGGACTGTCGGTAGTCCTCGTCCCTTTCCTGTCGCTGGCCTTGTTACGGCATGCCATCTCACGGTATACCTGGTTCAGCGCAGGACTCGCGGTGGCAGGCCTCTACCTGCTCACCTTCACCGGCTCTGCGCTGTCCCTGAACCGGGGCGATGCACTCGTCCTGCTATGTGCCGTCGCCTTTGCGCTGCAGGTCGCATATACCGGCGTATATGCTCCGCAGTATCCGGCGCTGCCGCTGGCCACGCTGCAGCTTGCCTTTGTCGGGTTGCTCAGCGCCCTCGCTTCCCTGCTTGTGGATGGGCCTGCCCCGCTTGCGCACAGCGGGGCACTGATCCTGAAACCAGAGGTAGTGTGGGCACTGCTCGTCTCCATCGGACCAACCAGCGCGTTTGCCTTCTGGATTCAGACCGCCTGCCAGAAATACACTACACCTTCCCGGGTGGCGATTATCTTTGCCACGGAGCCGGTATTCGCTGCCCTGACAGGACTGGTGTTTGGCGGGGAGACGCTCGGCATGTCGGCGTTGCTTGGCTGTCTATGTATTCTTGCAGCTATGCTGATGGCCGAACTTAGCCCGGAACCTGGACCTGCAGCCCAAGAAAGTGAAGAACCTGGCTTTCTGATTTCATCAGATAAATGATTTGATCAGACAAATTGCGCTTATGTACAGAGATTCACCCGAACGATGCTTGAAGTAAAGGTGAAATGCGAGATGACTTGAGGGAACCTGATCCCAGGCAGCGAATGCAGCATTTTAGAAAAAAAGCCTGAGTTCCCCCAAGTTCTCCGCCTATTAGAGAAAGAGTCTAGCCTTCCGCATAGGCTCACAGCATGATTACTACAGCGTATCTCACGGGTGTGGAAACACTCATTGGCTGCGCTCACCAAACCATTAGGAGAGAACCTGCATGTACAAATTGATTGCAATCGATATTGACGACACCCTGATTACGGATACCAAGGAAGTTACCCCTGCCACACAAACAGCACTGGAACAGGCCGTTGCCGCAGGCGTTGTGGTTACCCTGGCTACCGGACGCGCCTATGCTTCCGCCCAGGCTATTGCCCGCCAGACCGGACTGAACGTACCGATTATCACCTACCAGGGTGCACTTGTGAAGAACCTGATGGATGAAAAGGTGCTCTACGAGCGTTATGTGCCACAAGATGCCGTACGGAAGCTGTTCAGCTATTGCGTAGAGCATAACCTGCACTTACAGACCTACATTGATGACAAGCTGTATGCACGTGAAGAAAATCAAAAGCTGATTGACTATGCCACACTCAACGGAACCCAATATTTTATTGAGCCGGACTGGGAAAAGCTTGTTCCGCAAAAAACACCAAAAATGCTGATCATCGACGATCCGGCCTTCCTGGATGAGCTGTCACCGATTCTGCGTGAGCTGCTGGGCGATTCCGTACACATCACGAAATCCAAGCCGCATTTCCTGGAGATCATGCACCATGAGGGTACTAAGGGTCTGGCTCTGGAGTTCCTGGCAGCCCACTTCGGCTGCGAGCTGTCCGAAACCATCGCCGTCGGCGACTCCTGGAATGACCACGAAATGCTCGAAGCTGCCGGCCTTGGCGTAGCCATGGCTAACGCAATCCCGGCGCTGAAGGACATTGCCGATTTCATCACCCTCAGCAACAATGAAGACGGCGTGAAATACGCCATCGATAAATTCATCCTGCACACTGTGGAATAGGGAGCGTAAGCTTACTCTAGCGCAGTACAAAGGGTGCCTTTCTCCGGTTGTGATCCGGCTGTAAGGCACCCTTTGTATTACTGTAAGATAACTTAAGATTCGTACAATTTCATAACAATGTTACGAAGATTCAACAAACCGGTAGGTCCAGAACTGTTCTGTTCCAAACCGCCTCCGCATTTCCTCTTCCGTAAGATCCTGGTTTCCCACAAGCTCTGCCGCTTGGAATTGCGTCCGGTGCGCCTGAATCGAGGCCATTTTATTCGCAAGGAATTCGGTTACGTCTATGGTCACATCCGCTTTTCCGATCATCTGCTCGCGATTGCTGGCGAACGCGCTGCAATATACCAATGGACGCTCTGCCGCAGGGAGCCGGTCAATCGTTCGGATGACAGCAGCTCCGGTGGCATCGTGATCGGGATGCACACTGTACCCTGGATAGAAGGTGATGACCAGCGATGGCGTCAGTTCCTTGAGCAGCTGCATAATTTGAGAGTCCAGAAGATCCTCGTCTTCGAATTCGATCATTTTATCGTGGAACCCGAGCATTCTTAGATCCTGGATACCGATCGCAAGGCAGGAGGCTGCCAGTTCGTCCTTACGGATTGCCGGCAAGGTGACACGGTTCGCGAACGGCGGGATGCCCATGTTGCGCCCCATCTCTCCTAGGGTCAGACAAGCATAGGTGACCTCTGCACCGCTTGCTATGTACATTGATAACGTCCCTGATGCAACAAAAGATTCGTCGTCGGGATGAGGGAGCACAACCAGGATTCGCTGGTGTTCTGCATGATTATGATTCATAGATGTTTGATCCTCCGCTTTCATCAAAACTTGTCCCGGCTTAGTTGCAAGGCAACAATCAGCTTTCCCTGACTGTCATGCCCTGCCAGGATTAGCCGATCCTTGTCCATTTCATCAATGTGTGTAAGGCCTTCGGCATAAATCCAGCCAAGCGTTGTCTTTAAGCCCACCCGGTATGGACCTGTACCAGAGATAGAACCTTGTGTATACCGGATCACCGCATTGGAGATGAAGGCTGATGCCGGATGCCGGGTACTGTCCAGATGACTGGCATAGGCGCCTGTCGTAAGTTCAAGGTGTACATAAAGCTCCTGATTGGCAAGTTGATCGATCTGGAACTGGATATCTTCGGGGAGTATCGGCTGCATGGCGGCCTCCTTGTCTGGTATAATGTATTAGTGCCATTTTAGCATATGACCCGGGAGAATATACAATAGTGCTTAGTCCGGGTGACTTTTCACCGAAAGGGGATGACCTGTATGATTTCACTTAGAACAATCACGCTGGAGAACCGGCGTATCCTATTCAATCTTGAAAGCTCTATGAAAGTTTCGGCTTCCATGACAACGGCGAAATCTGCGACAACGAGCCAATCACCGTATTGCGGCTGTGATATGCAGCAAGCTCAACAGGTTTTTTTTGCCGTTCTGATCTCACCAGGTCTTTCCGGCGCAAGGTCCGCCATTTATCCAATACACGTGGCTTCATTGTTCTTTTAGATAATTATCATTTATGTTCATGTTTACCCCTCAAAATTTCAGCTTGGAGTGAGGAGAGCCCCCTGCTTATCCCCATACTCCTCATTCGTTGACCTTTCTTCCTTCCCCTCTGTCTCCTCCTGCTCCAGCTGGGAGTTGTAGAGATCATAGTAGCGCCCTTCTGCCGCAAGCAGTTCCTCATGGTTACCGCGCTCTACAATCTCCCCGTTCTCCATCACCAGAATGACGTCGGCGCTCTGAATCGTTGACAGACGGTGGGCAATAACGATGGTGGTTTTGTCCTTCATCAGCTTGCGGATGGCCTGCTGCACCATTTTCTCCGATTCGTTATCCAGCGCGGCTGTTGCTTCATCCAGCAGTAGAATCGGCGCGTTCTTCAGCATCGCTCTTGCAATCGAAAGCCGCTGGCGCTGGCCGCCGGAGAGCCGCGAGCCATGCTCACCGATCTCAGAGTCTACCCCTTCAGGCAGCTCCATTACGAAATCATAGGCATTGGCCTGACGAAGCGCCTCTATTACCTCTTCCTCCGAGGCATCCTGCCTGCCATTGCGGATATTTTCGCGGATACTGCCTGTATACAGCCCGGACTCCTGTGGCACATAGGCAAAATGGCTTCTAAGCTGCTCCAGACTCATCCCCTGAACCGTTTGTCCATTGATTAAAATCTCGCCTTCATCCGGATTGTAGAAGCCCAGCAGAAGCTTGAATAACGTAGACTTCCCGCCTCCGCTCGGCCCGACCACCGCCATCTGCATCCCCTGCGGCAATTCAAGACTAACCTGGTTTAAGCTGAGCTTCCCGGCACCGGGGTAACTGAACGTTACCTCCGACAGACTAAGCTGCTCAAACTCGGGATGCTGCATTTGTTTCTCAGGCAGAGCCTCTACCTCAGCAGGCGCATCCATCACCTCAAAGATCCGCTGCGCCGCTCCCAGCGACTGCTGCATGGAAGCCACCAGTCCCGGCAGCGCCGAGAAAGGCATAACCAGATAATTCATTAATTGAATGAATGCGATCATGGCTCCTACCTCAAGCGAACCTTTGGCGACAAAATATCCCGCGATGACCAGAGCCAGCAGAAAGGTGAGATTTCCTAATACAGAGGACAGTGCCCCCGTAGCCCCTTCAATCCGTCCCCGATTCTGCTCTCCGGCATTAATGCTGTCACTGTAGCCTTTGTACTGCTTCATCAGTCTGCGCTCAATCGAGAATGACTTGAAGACCATACTACTGCCCAGAATATCGTTCAGAAATGAAGTCGTCCGGCTCATATTCTCCTGTACCTGCACACTGTTCTTCCGCATCGCTTTGCCAAAAACCTTACCGACCAGATAGAGCAGCGGCCCCATGGTAATACAGATCAGTGCAAGCAGCCAGTTAATATAGATCAGATAGGCAAAAGACGCCACAGCCAAGAGCGGATTGCGCAAAAGATCAATCATAACCTGTCCGCAGGCTTCTCCGACTGATTGATTATCATTGGTAAAACGGGACAATAGATCTCCAGAATGATTGCGGTCAAAATAGGATTGCGGCAGCAGCAGCGTATGGTTCATCAGATCCAGGCGCAGCTCATTTCTGATTTTGGCGGAAATATTGATTTTGAGGTAGGCACTGAAATAGCTGCTCACGCCTGCGGTAATCAGGAAAAGCCCCCCGAACCAGGCGAGTCCGCTGAAAGCCTCCACATCCATACGGACCGCCGCATCCGTAATTCTGGCCAGAAACCAGGCCATTGTCAGATCCAGAACAATGCTGAACAATGTAATCAGCAGCAGTACGGTATAGAGCAGCTTGTGCTTCAGCATATATGTACTCAACCTCGAAAATGCGCCTTTCTGCTTCAATCCATCATCTCCCTCTAAAATTCAGTTCTTCGCAAATTTCAATTTTCAACCAAATCAACCACAAGTGATTCCCATTATATAGGCGGCTATCTTTCTTTGAAAGGAAAATTAATATGCAGGAGCAGAACCTATGCAAGGAAACCCATAGAAAAACCGCCTTTCGGTTCCAGAAAGGCGGTCATCCCTCTTACACAAACACAAATCACTCATGCGTCCCGCTCTCTTCCCAGGCTATACGGGCAAGCGGAAACGGTAAAATCGCCCGCTCCAGAATACCCTGGACATAGGCAATCGCAACGCCATAATTGACGATGGGCACCCCGGCTCTAATCGCTTGCTCCACCCGCCAGAGCATCTGTCTGCGGTTCAGCATACAGCCCCCACAGTGCACAATAAGGGAGTAATCATCCAGATTGTCCGGGAACTTCATGCCACTGGCGTATTCGAATTGCAGCTGCTTGCCGGTGGCTTGCCGGATCCAGCGCGGAATTTTCACTTTGCCGATATCATCTGCCTGCCCGTGATGGGTACAGGCCTCGGCAATGAGCACTCTGTCACCATGCTGAAGCCCGTCGATGGCACGCGCGCCCCTCACCATCTCTTCCAGATTACCTTTGTGCCGGGCAAACAGGATAGAAAATGAGGTAAGCGGAATGTCTTTGGGTGTATCAGCTGCAGCCTTCAGGAATACCTGTGAGTCTGTCACCACAAGCCGGGGCTTCTTGCCGAGACTCTCCAGCGTTTCCTTCAGCTCGAATTCCTTCGTAACCACCGCAATGGCATCGCTCTCCAGCAGGTCACGGATGGTCTGCTGCTGCGGAAGAATCAATCTGCCTTTGGGCGCTGCCTTGTCAATCGGAACCACCAGTACGACCAAGTCTCCCGGAGAGACCAGGTCGCCGATAATGCGGAATTTATCCTCGGCATCCGGCACAGCAGCAATCAGTGCCTTCATCAGTCCGCTAATTCCCTGCTGCTCAAGTGCAGATACAGGGATCACCTTACAGCCCAGTTCCTGCTCCGCCTGATCAACAAGAACAGCAAGATCACCCGCATGAGATGTCTGCTGGTCCGCTATGCAATCTATTTTATTCAAGATGCCCATTGCGGGGATGCTCTTACTGCGGACGGTCTCGGCAATCTGCCGGTCATATGGGTTCACACCGCAGACAGCATCGACAACGATCAGGGCCATATCGGATTTGTTAAGAACCTCCAACGTCTTCTGTTTCCTCAACTCACCCAGCTCACCTGCTTCATCCAGGCCGGCGGTATCAATAAATACTACTGGCCCGAGCGGCAGCAGCTCCATCGCTTTATACACCGGATCTGTTGTCGTTCCTTTGACGGGTGACACAACCGCGGCATCCTGTTTGGTGATTGCGTTGATCAGGCTTGATTTCCCTGCGTTGCTCCTGCCAAACAGGGCGATATGCAGGCGATTCGGGCGCGGGGTATCGTTCACACTCACACGGCTCTCTCCTTCCCCCAGCGGCTAGCACCGAGCTGGACTTATTTACCGGGTACACCCGGTTTGGTTACTTGATACGGATTCAGGATTTGATCCAGCTCAGCCTCCGGTAGAAGCTGAGCCTCCAGCAGTACCTGCCGCACCGTTTTGCCTTCTTGGCTTGCCCGTTTGGCTACCTCGGCACTTTTCTCGTATCCGATGTGGTGTATCAGCGCGGCTGCCAAAGCGGAGGAATTCTCAACCCTTTCATAACACCGCTGCTCACAGATCCGGATACCGCGGACACAGCGCTCTTCGAACAGCCGTACAGCATTGGCCAGGACCTCCAGGGACTCCAGGAGCGCATCCGCAATCAGCGGCATGAACGCATTCAGCTCCAGCTGGCCGCCCGCAGCCGCCAGCGTTACCGCGGTATCATTGGCAATGACACGCATCGCCACAAGCCCCGCCATCTCTGCCATTACCGGATTGACTTTACCCGGCATAATGGAGGAGCCTGCCTGCACCGCCGGCAATTCAAGCTCCCCCAGACCCCCAACCGGCCCGCTGGCCAGCAGACGCAGATCACCGGAAATTTTCAATAGATTAATAGAAGCCGCCTTCAACAGCCCGGATACTTCAGCGAAAACATCCATATTCTGCGTAGGGTCCATCGGATATTCACTCCGGGCCAGCCCATAGCCGGTCAGATCCTGCAAAATATCAGTCATCAAAAACGTATATTTTACCGGTGCATTGAGGCCCGTGCCAATTGCAGTTCCTCCAATGTTGATCTCCCTGAGCCGCTCCTCCACTTTGTACAGGCGCCAGCGGTCCCGGGCTACCGCTTTGGCATAGGCTCCAAAGCCCTGCCCTGCCATCATCGGCAAGGCATCCATGAGCTCGGTACGGCCCAGCTTGAGCACATCGGCGAAGGCATGCTCGTTCTCCTGAAGGGCTTCCTGCAAGGACGCAAAAGCTTGACTCAGCCGCCGAACCAGCCCGATTGCGGCAATTCTTAGTGCCGTGGGATAGATATCATTGGTAGATTGGCAGCAGTTGACGTGATCCAGTGGATGTACCCGTGAATAGTCTCCCCGCTCTCCGCCCATGAGCTCAATAGCACGGTTAGCGATGACTTCGTTCACATTCATATTGGCCGATGTCCCGGCACCGCCCTGCATGGCATCTACCGTAAATTGCTCCCTGTAGGCACCGGCCAGAAGCTCATCACAGGCCTGCACAATCGCCCGGGCTATCGCTGCCGGATAGGTATTTAGCTGCAAATGAGCCTGTGCCGCAGCTTTCTTCACTGTTATTAGGCCATGAAGCAAATGAACGTTGACCGTTCTGCCGCTTACAGCGAAATTGTCCATAGCCCTAGCGGTATGAATCCCGTAATACGCTGCTTTTGGTATATTCCTGGCACCTAGTGCATCCTGCTCTTCGCGGAAAGACTGCAGCGGGTTCTCCACCCTGGACAGCCTGCTCAAGCCTTCACTTCCAGGACTTCCAGCACACGCGGCAGAATCCCGTGAAAATAGGCAAAAGCGATGCCATAGTTGGTAATCGGCACGTTTTGCACGCCCGAGCTCCGCAGTCGCATCATCAGTTGTTTCCGGTTGAATATACAGCCGCCGCAGTGAACGATCAGTTTATAATCGGAGACGTCATCAGGGAAATCAGGCCCCACACTTGTCGTAATATCCAGCCCGCCGCCAGCCATTTCCTGCAGTTTGGCTTTGACGAGCATACGGTCGATCTCTCCGTTATGCGGGTGGTGGATACAGGCCTCTGACAACAGCACCTTGTCCCCAGGCTTCAGGCTGGATATCATCGCGGCACCGGTCACAAAGGTTTTCAAATCCCCCTTAAAACGCGCCATCAGAATTGCAAAGGTGGTTAATGGCACACTCGCCGGTATAATCTCATTCACTCTGTCAAATACCTGCGAATCCGTAATAACAAGATCGGGCAGCTTGTTTAAGCGCGTGAGCAGCTCAGGCAGCTCTTCTTCAGTAACCGACAACGCTATCGCGTGATGATCGAGCAGGTCGCGGAGGATTTGCTGCTGGGAGGCAACCAGCCGGTATTTGGGAGCAGGGATCATCTCCGGCATTACCATAACGACCAGGTCCCCCAGGTTCACGAGATCACCTACAATGCTGTTTCGTTCAAATTCAGCAGGAGCCAAGGCGCTCATGGCATGGCGCAGACTGCCAAGATTGGAATTCCGCTTCACACTGAGCTTCACGATGGGTACATTCAGAGTCGCCTTCAGCGAATCAATATCAACATAATGATCGTCGGTTTTGGCAATGACTCCAATGACGGGAATGTTCCGTTTGTCCAGTTCGTGTACCCATTCCTTCTCCAGCTTGTAGTCGCCCGCTTCATCCGAGAAGATCATGATGCCCAGATCGGTCAGATCCATCACCTCTCTCGTCTTCTGCACGCGGAAGAGGTCAGCATCATCAATTCCGGCTGTATCTACGATAATAGCGGTCCCCACATTTTTGATCTCCACATATTGAAAAATGGGTTCAGCCGTCGTTCCGGGCTCATCACTGACCAGCAAGGTCGATTTCCCTGTGAGCGCGTTGATCAGACTGGACTTCCCGGCATTTCTTTTGCCAAAAACAGCAATGTGCATTTTGTTAGATTGTGGTGTAAATTGCATAGCAATTCTCTCCTCAATATGCGATTTTAGAAACGCAAATCCCGTTCACCATTCTCAATGCGCCGGAGCCGGTCCATCGTTGCTTTTCTCGCGGCTTCCTTCGGAATATCCTCAAGCCCCTTGCGAATGATCTCTTCCCCCAAGGTACGTGTTGTTTCATCTGCGTAATCTAGCAAATATTCTTTAAAAGTTAACAGAGAGTTCGGCTGGCATATATTATGAATCTGTCCGGATTTGGCGAGCCGCATAAAACGGTCCCCTGTCCGTCCTTCCCGATAGCAGGCTGTACAATAGCTGGGAACATATCCGTCCTGGCACAATCCGCGGATAATTTCCTCCGGCGAACGATGGTCGCTGACTTCGAATTGAGGCTTCTCTTGCGGCCGGCCTCCGGTTCCCTGTTTGGTCTCCATGTAACCCCCGACCCCCGTACTGGAGCCTGCACTCACCTGAGAAATGCCAAGCTTAATCACCTCGTCACGGAATGACGGTTCTTCGCGGGTAGACAGAATCATTCCGGCATAAGGAACGGCGAGCCGCAAGACAGCAACAAGCCTTTTGAAGTCCTCATCCTTCACCAAATGCGGATACACCTCCAGATTCACGCCCTCCGCCTCCCGCAATCTGGGAACGGAAACGGTGTGAGGGCCTACCCCAAACCTCTCCTCCAAATGCTCCGCATGCATCAGCATGGCAACTGTATCGTACTTATAGTCATACAGGCCGTAGAGAACGCCTATCCCCACATCATCAATCCCTCCCATTTGCGCCCGGTCCATGGCTGTAGTGTGCCAGTCGTAATCGCTTTTGGGTCCCTTAGGGTGCATGGCAGCATAGGTGGGTCTGTGGTAGGTCTCCTGAAACAAAATATAGGTCCCGATTTCTGCATCCCTAAGCTTTGAGTAGTCTTCAACGGTAGTAGCTGCTATGTTAATATTCACACGGCGGATGCTTCCGTTATCCACCTTAACCGAATAGATGGTCTTGATCGCTTCGACAACATAGTCAATGTCACAATTCACCGGATCTTCTCCTGCTTCAACGACAAGCCGTTTATGGCCTAATTCCTGAAGCACACGGACTTCATCCGCCAACTCATCCAGATCCAGCTTCCGCCGCAGAAAATCCCCGTTGGTGTGTTTATATCCGCAGTACTCACAATTATTAACGCAATAGTTGCTTATATATAGTGGAGCGAACAATACAATGCGGTTGCCGTAAATTTTCTCTTTGATTACCTTGGCCGAGCGGTTAATACTGTCAAGCACCTCAGTCTCTGCGACTTCAAGCAGGACAGCCGCCTCCCGGTGGGTCAGTCCCTTGCATGCTCTCGCTTTTTCCAAGATGGTCTGGACATAGGCGGAATCACCCGCCTTCACCTTGGCTTCTTCAAGACTCAGGCGAATTTCCTCATCATTGATAAAGTCCGCTGCTTCCCAATCCTTCCGCACATCCATCAACCTCCATGAACTAGACCTCAAAGCTTGTGGGCATAAGCCTAAACCTTGGAACGCTTAATATAGTGAGTATGCAGCAGTTCATGTGCCAGGTGACCGTTAGGCTCCCCTAAGAATTCTTCATAAAGAGCTTTGATGTAAGGATTGTTATGCGATTTGCGAACCGTTTGGGCCTCATCTTCTGTGTAGATGGCTTTTGCGCGCTCTGCCTTAATATCGATCCGCTCAGAGGTTCCGGCATCCACGATGGGCTGACCCCCGCCAGTGATACAGCCGCCGGGGCAAGCCATGACTTCCATGAAGTCATAGGTCTTGTCACCCCGCTCCATCGCTTCCATCAGCTTACGCGCGTTGCCGAGACCATGAACAACAGCCGTACGAATCCTCTGGCCGGTGGGCAATTCAATGACGGTTTCCTTGATGCCCTCCATGCCACGGACAGCGGTGTATTCGATGGTATCGAGTGCCTTGCCTGAGGTAATCTCGAACACGGTACGAAGTGCCGCTTCTGCGACACCACCGGTTGCACCAAAAATAACCGCAGCACCCGAACCCTTGCCGATCGGATTATCGAACGCTTCATCCTTCAGGCCCACAAAGTCTATACCGGCTTCTTTGATCATTGCCGCAAGCTCACGCGTGGTGAGGACCCAGTCGACATCCTGCAGCCCTTCCCTCGACAGCTCTTCACGCGCACCCTCGTACTTCTTGGCGGTACAAGGCATGATGGAGACAACAACAATATTCTTTGGATCTATCCCCGCTTTCTTGGCGAAGAAGGACTTCACCATGGAGCCTTCCATTTCATGCGGCGATTTGCAGGTAGACAGGTTACCCAGCCTGTCAGGGAAGTTATGCTCCATAAATTTCACCCAGCCGGGGCAGCAGGACGTCATAAGCGGCAGGTTCTCTCCGCTGCCAAGGCGGGAGAGCAGTTCGGTCCCTTCTTCCATAATGGTAAGATCGGCACCGAAGTTAGCATCAAATACTTTATCAAATCCAAGCTTCCGCAGGGCTGCGACCATTTTACCGGTAACCCGGGTTCCAACCGGCAGGCCAAATTCTTCTCCCAGGGCTACACGAACAGCAGGCGCTGTCTGGACAACAACATATTTGGCCGGGTCTGCAAGATCATCCCACACATCGTCGATGTTCTCACGTTCACTAAGTGCGCCTACAGGACAAGCCATAATACACTGGCCGCAGTTGACGCAGGTGGACTCGGCAAGCGGACGGCCAAACGCGGTGGAGATCACCGTATCAAACCCGCGCTTCGCAAAGCTGATCGCACCCACGGTCTGCATAGTCCCGCAAGCCCCGACACAGCGGCCGCAAAGGATACATTTCGATGCATCTCGGACGATAGCCGGGGAAGTATAGTCTTTCTCCTGGCTGGATTTCTCACCGGTGTAAGTCACTTTACGGATATTAAGATTACTGGAGACGTCCTGCAGCTCACAGCCGCCGCTGCGGGAGCAGCTTAGACATTCCTGATTATGATCGGACAGCAAAAGTTCGACGGAAGCACGGCGGGCGTCCCGGACCTTCTGGGTGTTCGTCTGAATCTTCATGCCTTCTTCCGCAATCAGCGTGCAGGAGGCAATGAGCCTCGGGCCCACTTCAACCACACATACCCGGCAGCTGGACGAGTGGTTGATTTCTTTCAAATAACACAGGGAGGGTATATCAACACCTTGATTACGGGCTGCTTCGAGCACAGTTGTACCTTTGGTGACTTCTGCCTCGATCCCGTCAATCATGAATTTAATCGTATCCAAAGTAATCACTCCTCTCGTCAGACTATCGCTACGGCTTTGAACTTGCATACATCGAAGCAGACCCCGCACTTGATGCAGACCGCCGTGTCGATGACAAACGGTTCCTTCATTTCACCGGAGATCGCATCCGTTGGACACTTTTTGGCACAAAGGCTGCAGCCCCGGCACAGATCAGAATCGATCTGATAAGAAATCAGCGATTTACAGACGCCGGACGGGCATTTTTTGTCGACAATATGGGCCATGTACTCTTCGCGGAAATACTTGATGGTGGACAATACCGGATTCGGAGCGGTCTGGCCCAAGGCACACAGGGAGGCGTTCTTGATCTGGACCGAGAGATTCTCTAGCTTCTCGAGATCCTCCATACTTCCTTTGCCTTCAGTGATCTTGTCGAGCAGCTCCAGCAGACGTTTGGTGCCAATGCGGCAAGGCGTGCATTTCCCGCAGGACTCATCACGTGTGAAATCCAGGTAGAACCGGGCAACGTCGACCATGCAGGTATCTTCGTCCATGATAATCATACCGCCGGAGCCCATCATCGAACCCAGACTGGTCAGCGTATCAAAATCAATGCTGCAGTCCAGGTGCTCTTCTGTCAGACAGCCGCCGGAAGGCCCTCCGGTCTGTACCGCCTTGAATTTTTTACCGCCCGGAATCCCGCCGCCGATTTCAAAAATAACTTCACGCAGGGTTATTCCCATGGGAACCTCAACCAGGCCGGTATTCACGACTTTTCCGCCCAAAGCGAATACTTTGGTGCCCTTAGATTTTTCGGTTCCGATACCTGCATACCATGCGGCACCCTTCAGAATAATCTGGGCAACATTTGCCAGGGTTTCAACATTATTGATGATTGTCGGCTGCTCCCACAGACCTTGAACGGCCGGAAAAGGCGGTTTGGGGGTTGGCATTCCCCGGTGACCCTCCACCGAGTGAATCAGAGCTGTTTCTTCTCCGCAGACAAAAGCTCCGGCTCCAAGCCGTACATCAATGTTAAAGCAAAAGCCGGTTCCCAGGATATTATCGCCGAGCAGACCATATTCGCGGGCTTGGGCAAGCGCTTTCACAAATCGTTGGACAGCGATTGGATATTCCGCACGGACATAGATGAAGCCTTGACTGGAACCAATGGCATACCCGGCAATCGCCATCGCCTCAATGACCGAGTGGGGGTTGCCTTCGAGGATTGAACGGTCCATAAATGCCCCGGGGTCCCCTTCGTCCGCATTACAAATGACGTACTTTTGCTTCTTATCCTGCTTGGCTGCAAATTCCCATTTCAGACCTGTGTTGAACCCGCCGCCGCCGCGTCCCCGCAGACCCGATTGCTTGATGGTATCGATCACCTCCTGGCGTCCCATGGTCTTCAGCACCTTGCCAAGCGCCTGATAGCCGTCACTGCCGATGTACTCATCAATATTTTCCGGGTCAATGACCCCGCAGTTGTGCAAAGCGATCCGCACTTGTTTTTTGTAGAATTCCGTTTCTTCAAAGTTCAGGGTTTCGCCGTCCTGCTTGGTCTTCTCGTAAATTTTCTTCTCGTAAGGTTTGCCATGGAGCAGATGTGCTTCCACCAGCTTCGGAATATCCTGAACCTCTACCCTGCTATAAAATATACCTTCCGGATAGACGATGACGACTGGCCCGAGCTCGCATAGGCCGAAGCAGCCTGTGCGCACGACCTCCACCTGCTCCTGGATGCCGTGGCCTGCGATTTCCTGGTTCAGCTTAGCAATAATCTGATTGGAATCAGACGATGTACATCCTGTCCCCCCGCATACCATCACTGACCTGAACCGGATGGAATCAGGAGATTCTCCGGTGATTTTCCGGTTATCCAGACGACCTTGCGTAAGCGTTCTGATAGCATCAAGATCCGTTAAGAGCTTCATACTCATACCTCCCGTATCAAATGCGCCAGTGGCGCAAGAGCATCAATTGTATTCCTTCAGAATTTTCGGAATGTTATTGGGTACCAGCCGTCCATGGACTTTTTCGCCAATGGTCATGACGGGTGCAAGGCCGCAGGCCCCCAGACAGCGGGTCGCTTCAAGTGTGAATTTATTGTCTTCGGTGGTTCCTTGTACAGGGACCTTCAGCTCCGTGCTCAGCCGGTCAAGCACACCTTGTGCACCCTTGATATAGCAAGCTGTGCCGAGGCACACATGAACCACATTCTCCCCTTTGGGGGTAAGCGAAAAGAAATGATAAAACGATGCCACACCATAGATTTCACTCATCGGCAAGTGAAGTTCAGCAGACACGATCTGGAGAACGGGCTCCGGCAGATAGCCGTAGATATCCTGAATTTCATGAAGCACGGGAATCAAAGCCCCCTGAATCATTTTGAATTGTGAAATCGCGGCCTGGACTTTCATCAGCTTCTCGTCGGCCTCCGCTACGCCCCCACTGTTACTGATTGGTTGTTGTTTCATTAAGAATGCTCCTTCCACTCAAGGTAAAAAGTTGAGCGCGATATTTAGAAATGCAACATCTTTTGCTGAAATCCAAATATAATATATTGAGAATGATTTTCAGTTAAAAAGGATGAGGATGAGGCCAACCCCTTTATCTGTCGGCCTCTACACAACCCTGCCCTAGGGCAGTTAGAGCAGCGAACTCTCATTCTTGAGCTTCAACCGGCTCCAGCGGCGTTCAATTTCGGCTTCGAAATTTTGCAGCAGCTCTTCATCCTTCAGCAGATGTTTGGTTTTGCCCATTCCCTTCAGCCACTCTACTGCCGGGATGCGCTTGCCCTTCAATTCCGGATTGTAGGTGATGCTCGTGATGCCCTGCTCAATTTCATACAGCGGGAAGAAGCAGGAATCCACAGCCGCTTTTACCAGGTCATAGCCGCTATGGTCACTCGTCTTCCAGTTCAGCGGGCAGGCGCAGAGCAGCTTTCCGTAGGCAGTACCGACGTTGTTGGCATACCACTGTGCCTTGGCAGCCTTTTGCAGCAAATCCTGGGGGTTGGATTCAGCACCAGTAAATACATAAGGAATGTTGCAGGCCGCCAGAATTTGCGCCGTATCCTTGTGATGCCCTTTTTTACCCTTCTGCGCCTTCCCTACCCCGGAGGTGCTGGTCATGTGCCCCATCGGAGTGGAGTAGGACAGCTGGGAACCGGTGTTCATATAGCCCTCGTTATCATATTCAAGGATGATCATTTTATGGTTGCGGAGAGCCGCGCCTACGGTTGCCCCCATGCCGATATCCATACCGCCGTCGCCGGACACCATCACGAAGGTGATGTCGTCACTAATCTGGACTTCGCCGCGCCGCTTCAATTCATAGAAGGCATCCACCATTCCGGCGAGTGTAGCTGCACCGTTCTGGAACAGGTTGTGTACAAAGGTCTGGTTATGGGAGGAATACGGATAGCTTGCCGTTACCACATACGCACAGCCCGTCTGGAACAGGACCACCATATCGCCTTCGATTCCCTTGAAGAACAGCTCCAGTGCGGAAAGTGCGCCACAGCCGGGACAGGCGCCATGCCCGGGGGCCAGGCGGTGCGGCTTGGCAGTCAGTTGACGAAGCGGGGGGAGCTTCACTTTCAGCAGGCCGGTATCTTCACTGGGAGCCACCTGGATGAGGCCGCTTTTGTAAGCATCGCCATGCAGCGGTTCCATCACCGGAACAAGTGCGTCCTTGGCATCCCCAGGGTAGTAACCATGATAGTCGAACGGTTTCTCGGCATACCCTTTATCCGCTGCATCCATAGCCAGTTGAAAAAAGGCTTCTGCATCATCCGCATAGAAATCCTTGCCGCCCAGACCAAAAATACGGGAGAGGATGATTGTCTTGTTGTCCGGATCTACCTGCAGCGCAGAACGGATCTCGTGGGTCAGATTACCGCCCTGGGCCCCATAGGAATCAGCGCGTTCACCGACAAGCAGTGCCTTGACATTCTTAAGGGCTTGCCGCAGCTGCTCCGCCGGGAACGGACGAATGAGGTTGGGACGGACCAAGCCTGCCCGGATGCCTTTAGCCCGAAGCGCGTCTACGGTATCCTTGGCGGATTCCCCTGCGGAGTTCAGCAGGAACACAGCGACTTCGGCATCATCCATACGGTACAGGTCGAGAACTTTATGTTCACGTCCTGACAACGCGGCATATTCCCGGGCGACCTCCGCATAGACCTCACCTGCTTTTTCCAGAGCTACCGATAGCTGATAGTGGTTGTTCAGCAGGTCATCACCACCCATATGCGCACCTATGGTCACCGGATGGGCAGGGTCCGAGACATTCGGATAGTTGGGATTGGGATTCGGACCTACAAAATTTTGTACAACTTCATTCTCTTTGAAGTATTGGACTTTGCGTTTCTGGTGGGAGGTGAAGAAGCCGTCATAAGCAACGATTACAGGCAGACGCACCTCAGAATGTTCAGCTATTTTGAGGGCCATGATATTCATGTCATATACAGCCTGCGGGGTGCTGGCAGTCAGGATCACCCAGCCTGTATTAAGACCGTAGTACAAGTCAGAATGATCTCCACGGATATCAAGCGGCCCGCTCACTGCACGGGTAACGAGGTTAAGCACCATCGGGAACCGTGTCCCGGACTGGGTGGGAAGCTGCTCCAGCATATACAGAAAACCTTGGGAACTGGTTGCGTTAATCACGCGTGCACCCGCCATAGCCGCACCGTAGCATATCCCGGCAGAACCATGTTCACCATCTGCTGCGATTAGTTGAATATCGTGTAGACCGTTTGCTTTCATCTGATCCAAGTACTGGGCAACTTCTGTAGATGGTGTAATGGGAAAATAACCCATAATGTGGTAATTTATCTGGGCAGCCGCAGTAGCCGCCATTTCATTACCGGATTCGAAGTGAGTGACTTGTTCAGCTACTATGATCTCAGTCTGTGCATCTTCACTAACAGCCATTGTTGTTTCCTCCCTTTCCATCACTTGAACACTTGGGGAACGCGATGCTCTTCGGCAAAACCCACTTCTTCACGGATACTGGTGAGGGCTTCTGTGGGGCATACTTCAATGCATTTCAGGCAGCCTTTACAGTAGTGATAGTCGATGCCAAGCAGGATCTGCTGGGGCCGTCCACGCTTGTCTTCGCCTTCCTCCCAGACAAAACAGTTGTCAGGGCATACATTGTCGCATGCCGCGCAGCTAATACATGAATCCACATCAAGGACCGGCAGTACACCTGAACGCGAGCCGCTCAGATCCTTCTGAATACTGTTGCCCTGCGCGAGAATCACACCGCCGGGAACTTGTGTCTCGTAGCCGAGCAGAGACTGCGCACGCTTGAAAGGTACAGCCTGTGTCCCTGCAGGCACTTCGTAGGTTTTGAATTTCACTTCGTTATATCCCCGGTCGAAGGTGCGGATGTTCGGCTCCACCAGGTGCGGATATTTTTTCTCAAAGGTTCTGCGGATCACCTTGCGCATCGCTTCCGGATCAAGGAAATCACAGATACGGAACATAGCGCCAAGCATCGAGGTATTGACTTTCGTCTGCTCCTCAACGGCGATCCCCATGGCATCCACCAATGCAACCGTACCGTATTCCAGCTTCAGGTCTGCCCGGACCTCATCGAAATCGCGCGAGGTATTCACCAGGACAACACCGTCCGGCTGCAGGCCACTGACCACGTTAACCGTCTTGTACAGGGCCTCATGAAAAACAGCAACCAGATGGGGCTCTTCAATTGGACTGTGGTCCCTGATTTCGACTTCTGGATCACAGAAGCGGACGAATGTTTTGATAGGAGTCCCTTTTTTTTCGGAGCCGTAAGACGAGAAGTTGGATGCATTGAAGCCAAGCTCAATCGCACCGGTCTCGGCAAGCATTTTACCCGCAAGGTTGGCCCCAAGTCCGCCGATGGATTCCAGACGGATTTCATAAAAACCCAGCGCATTCTTTTTTGGCAACGTTGACATTAAATCTCCTCCTAAAAGTTATGTCAGCATCCTTCTATGAGATCACTTCGTACAAAACTAGCTCTGGAAGCATGAACATATTTTTGTCAGCATTCCTTCTATGAGATCACGATCACTTCGTATAAAGCCCTCTTGGCTGCATGTATTTTTATCTCCAGGCCATCGAACGTGAAATTATTCACTTATAAGCCTAAAATAAACCTTTCCCTCTAGCTTTTCTCTGGTGTGCGGTTGAAGCTGCAGTGATCCCCTCTAGTGAAATCAATCTTATAGCCGGCGGCTGCGATCCTCATCTCCATACAGCTTCTGCATTGGGAAGCCTCGTCCCCCGTGCAAATCTTGTTCTCATATAGCGCATATTTCCTGCGTACGCTCAGTGGGGAGAGTATGGGCATCACTACGTTACTACCCGCTGCAAGCGCCTTTTCCCTGCCTGTATGATCAAGAGTTCCCATTGCCGTTGTGGCAGGCATCAGCGCATCCGGAATGAGCAATCTTGCCATTGCAATCATCACGAGCGTATCTTCAACCGTCCCTCCCTGAGCATCTTTAAGCGGAGTTGCGCTATGCGGGATGAACGGGCCGATGCCGATCATTTCCGGATGGAGTTCCTTCAGAAAAAGGAGATCCTCTGCCAGGTGCTCATGGGTCTGTCCGGGAAGTCCCACCATAAAGCCGGCTCCAACCTGGTAGCCAATTTCCTTGAGCGTACGCAGGCAGTTCACACGGTTATCGTACGACATCCCCGGATGCAATGACTGGTACAGCGAACGTGAAGCTGCCTCGTGCCGCAGCAAGTACCGGTCAGTTCCGGCATCAAAAAGCGCACGATAAAAAGCTTCGCTCCGTTCTCCAATGGATAAAGTGATTGCCGCCTCAGGAAAACGGATCTTCATGCTCGTGACCAAGCGAATCATCCGTGCTTCTGTGAAGTGGAAATCTTCTCCGCTTTGTAAGACAAATGAACGATACCCGAGACGGTATCCCTCTTCCGCACACTCCAGAATCTCCTCCTCAGTCAGCCGGTAACGCTCCGCCGCAGCGTTCGACCTGCGCAGACCGCAATACAGGCAGTCCTGTTTGCAAAAGTTTGAAAATTCAATTAGGCCCCTCATAAAAACGTTTTCATTATAGTGCAGCTTCCGGGTTTGTGCCGCGAGATCAAACAACCGGACCTTGAGTTCAGGAGTCAGATGCTGCAGAAAATAGACTATTTCTTCTTGATCCAACTCGTTTTGCTCAACTAATTTGCCAAGCAACCCTTCCATCGAGCGTGTTCCTCCATCCCGCATGTCTGCCAAGTAAAGACCTCTTTTTTCTCCGTCCGTTACCAGGCAAAACAAGCTTGCAGTGAACGAATTACTCTAGATTATGCAGGGGGTGTAGGTAACATGACGGCGTGATCTGCACATTTTTCGCTTTTTATGCCTTTCTTTAGAACTCCTCCATGAAGTCCCGTAAAAAAGCCAATTGTGCTTGTCACCATAGCGTCGGGGGAACAATATTTTTCAGGGACAGGAATCAAAAACAGCGGGTTTCCGACAATCGGAAATCCGCTGCTATCTTAGATTTCGAACACAGCCGGGAGCTTATACGGGGAGAGAATTCTTGGGCCAGAGGCAAGCTCAAGTGGAAAAAGCGAACCTAATACTTCCCTTTTCTATCCCCCGCAAACGCTAGTTGGACAAAGTAAACTTAATCTGGCTCATTCGCACACGTACGGGTAAGTTCGCTTAGATTAGGTCTACTAATTCCCACTAAATCCACTTCCCAACGCCTTGGAGTCCCATTTAAGTTCACTAATTCCACTCCAATTTCCCACGGCGCCCAGCAACCCTCCATTCCCATATTCACACCGAAGGAAGACCCTAATTTCCTGTAAAAAGCAAAAAGGCCCCCACTTGAGCAGCAGCAGTCATGCACAATGGGGACGCTTGGGGAGAATTTCTCTTATAGGCTTGGCCTCAGTTCCGGATGTCCTGTCTCTGTCAGCCTTATCCTTCACCATGGCCCAGTTGCAGCTTCAGTCCTGTTACCGCGAGGGTCACATTTCCCGGAAGGATGTAGTCTTTTCTGAAGTCCACATCATGTGACATATGGGTGTACACGGCACGGATTGGCTGTACGATGTCCAGCAATTCTGCAGCTTCGGTCATATCATAGACTGAACGGGTGGACAGCTCAGCAGATTCATAATAAAAGCTTGTTCCCAGCACCAGAAGGTCCGCCCCATGCATATGCTTCATTTCCTCCGGCGAGAGGGAAATAGAGTCCGGGCAATAGACCCAGGTGTAGCCGTCCTTTTCCAGCCTGTAGGCATAGGAATAGCCGTTCTTCCCATGGTTGACCCGCCAGGTGCGGATCTGCCAGCCGTCCAGTTCAATTCCGTCATCACACGGAATCATATCGATGTGGCCGCCAAGCCACGGATACTGCCGCTGAATCACCGGAATCACCTCGGCCGGCGCATAGAGCTCCCCTCTATACCCCATCCAGCGGCAGCTGTCTGCCCATTCCGGCAATCCGCCGATATGGTCGAAATGGGCATGCGTGACCAGCAGCCTGCGCATGCTGCGCCGCCCCTGCAGCTCCATCTGGCGCCGCCAATCCGGACCGCAGTCTATGACCCAGAAATCACTGGCGTTATCAATCAGCACTGAGGAGCGCAGCCGGATATTTTCTCCGTTGCTTCTCGCCTCCATGCAGGTCTCACAGCTGCAATATACCCGGGGTACGCCCATGGCGTCCCCGGTTCCCAAGAATACCAATGTGTCCACAAGCCAGCCCTCCTTAAATTTCGCGTCACGCGTCACGGATGTTCAGAAACACTTTATCATTATAGAACAGCTCAGCCACCTATTGCACCCTGCGGTAAGAAGTGGCTCCGGTCCATCGGACTAAGCCTAGCTCGACACAAAAAAGAGGGGTCTCATCCGCAGGTTTGCCCTGCAGGTGAGATCCCTCTTTTTCATCCGAATTCTCCATCCTAGATTCCAGCCAGCACCTGATACCAGATGCCCCGCTTCGAATACAGTGTAGTGCGAACCTCATTCCAGCCGCCGAGATACGAAATGTCGAACAGACCCGCAGGAACCGGATAACGGCTCTCATTCTCTGCATAGACCTGCTTGTCAACGGGCCGGAACCCGTATTTGGCAAAGACCTCCTGCGCTTCCGGTGTAGCCAGATAATCCACCAATGCGTCCGCAGCTTCGCTGGTACCATGTTCTTTGGCATACTTATCCACGACCGCAGCCGGATTTTCAATCAGGATCGTATTCTTGGGAATAACCACCTCATATTTCACACCTTTTGCAATCCGGGCCAGCAGCTCATTCTCGTAAGTGACGATCACATCGCCCACCCCGTATTCAAAAGCCGCCATGGAAGCCCGTCCGCTTTTGTCCAGAGACTCTACGTTCGCGTGTATGCTCTCCAAAAATGCTTTGGCGGCAGCAGGGTCTTTCGCCCCCTCCTGCTCCTCAGACAGCTTCAGACCCGCCCCGTAGATGGCGTTGATATCCCACTGTGCCCCGCCGGAGGTCTTCGGATTGGGATAGAGCACCTTCACCCCAGGCTTCGCCAGATCCGCAAAATCATGAATGCCCTTCGGGTTGCCCTCCCGGGTACCCAGTGCAACTACCGAGCGGGTCACCATTCCGTTCACCCCGCGGTTCTTCCAGCCAGGTTCAACAAGTCCAGCCTTAACCAGCTTCTCCACATCGCCTTCCATCGCCAGCAGCGTCACATCCGCTTCAAATCCGCCAACAATGGCCCGTGCCTGGGTTCCTGAAGCCTCATAAGACTGCTGAAAGGTGAGTGTCTGCCCCGTTTTGGCCTTCCACTCTGCTGCGAACAGCGGCAGAATCTCACCCATGGCATCCTTCGCAACACTATAGGCTCCAATCACTAGCGTAAGATCCCCATGCTGCGGGCTGTCAGCCGCCGTACTTTCCTTACCATTCCCGCAACCGGCCACGGCCAGTGCAAGCATTGCCAGCATTAAGGGCGCCAGCCATCCGTGCAGTTGTCTGCTCCTTTTGATAAGCCTCATCCCGGCGACACATCCTTTGACAAGATACCCCACAAAGTGGAGATTTGACTTCGAAGCGTACTCAAGTACTTGCGGGAACCCCGATAACCTAGAAATCCTTCTTGTATTAGATAAATACAGGCATTGGATCTTCCTTCAGTCCATTCTCTTGAATCCAGCTCCGATCGTCATTGAACAAGTAGGCACGGTGGACAAGCACAGCGATTTCCTGACCCGGCGTAAGGGTTTCTTTCTCCAGAGAACGGTAAGTCACCAGCTTGTGGCCGTTCACTTCCACCTCAACCAGCCATTCACTGCCGCGGAAATGCAGATGTTTCACGATGCCCTGCTCCGTGGCCGAAGCCATTTTGAATTCATTGAGGTTGCCTACTTCGATGTATTCCGGACGAATCAGCGCCTTGGTAGGCTTGCCACCACCTGCATTGTTGAAGCCCTTTAGCTCGGAAGCGCTCCCGATCAGTGTGGATTCCCCGATAAAGGTTGCCACAAACGGCGTTTTCGGCTCTTTATAGATATCCCAAGGTGTACCCTTCTGCTCCAGCCGTCCCTGATTAATAATCATAATCTCATCCGCCACTTCAATGGCTTCATCCTGGTCATGGGTCACGAAAATGGAGGTGATGCCGACGCGCTCAATCAGCTCGCGAAGCCATGAACGCAGCTCCTGCCGGATCTTGGCATCAATCGCGGCGAACGGCTCATCCAGCAGCAGCAACTGCGGCTCAGGTGCAAGCGCCCGGGCAAAAGCGACCCGCTGACGCTGACCGCCCGAAAGCTGATGCGGATAGCGTTTCTCAAAGCCCTTCAGTCCCGTAAGCTCCACCAGCTCGGCCACCCGGTGCTGGATCGTGTTTTTGTTCACCTTTTTCACCTTAAGTCCAAAAGCAATATTCTCATACACAGTCATGTGCTTGAACAGCGCATAGTTCTGGAATACAAAGCCGATCTCGCGTTCCTGGGGCGGTAGATTATTTACAGTCTTGCCGTGAAAAATGATCTCGCCGCTGTCCGGTGTCTCAAGGCCCGCCAGCATGCGCAGTATCGAGGTTTTGCCGCCGCCGCTTGGACCGAGCAGGCCAATAAGATGGCCTTTGGTAATTCCGAAGTTAACGTCCTTCACCGCATGAAAATCTCCAAAATGCTTATCGAGTCCCCGGACTTCCACATGCATATTAATGCACTTCCTTTCTTCTTTTGCTCCATTCCATAAGCAGCAGCAGACCCGCGGAGAATGCGGCCAGCACCAGCGCTAAACCGCCCGCAGCCGTTACATTGAAGTTCTCGACGTCCTGATAGACCAGGGTAGTGGCAGTCTGGGTTTTGTTCATGATATTCCCCGAAACCACCAGCACTGCCCCGAATTCACCCAGGGAACGCGCAACCGTCAGAATCACACCGTAGATCACAGCCCAGCGGATGGAGGGCCAGGTTACCTTCCAAAAGGTAGTCCAGCCATACGCACCAAGCGTTGAAGCTGCTTCCTCCTGCTGCGACCCGATCTCCTGAAGCACAGGCATGACTTCACGCACCATCAGGGGAAAAGTCACGAAGAGTGTGGCAATGACCATTCCCGGAAAAGCATACACAATCTTCATCCCGATTTGCTCAAATACAGCACCCAGCGCACTATCCGGCCCGAGCAGGAGCACAATCATCAGTCCGCCAATAACCGGCGATACGGCATAAGGCAGATCTACAATGCTGTTCAAAAGCCCTCTGACCCGTCTGCCCAGCCAGTTCGCCCTTACTAAATACAAGGCCATCATAATGCCAAACAACGTATTGAGCAGCGTGACCACCACAACGACGAATCCTGTCATCATCAGCGCGTGCAGCGCCTCCGGCCGGGTCAGCGCAGCCCAGAAGCCGCCGAAGCCTTCACTGAAGGCACCGATTGCCATTTTCCCGAGAGGTGCAGCAATCAGCAGGAAAAACACAAGATAAGTCAGTCCGATCCATAGTTTCCTCATGCTCTTCTCCCCCGCATCTGCAGCATATTAATCAGCCATAGAATGAGAAAGGACAAGGTTAACAGGATAATGGACACTGCTGCGGCACCGACCGGATTGTCACTTTCAACTTCACCGAAAATAAACACGGAGGACACTAGTGTCCGTCCCGGAATATTGCCCGCTACGAGCACGACGGCACCAAATTCTGCAAGTGCCCGGGAGAATGCAAGCATGCCGCCACTAATCATCCCGGGGGCCATGGAAGGAAGAATAACCTGCCAGAATACCCGGCTGCGTGTAGCCCCCATCGTATATGCCGCTTCCTCTTCAGAGGGGTCCAATTCCTCCAGCAGCGGCTGGACCGCACGGATCACAAATGGAAAAGTTACAAAGACCATGGCAATCACAATAGCCGGCTGGTGAAATACAATCTCAAATCCCAATGCTTCAGCCATGCCGCCGATCAGACTGCCCGGACCCAGCAGCAGCAGAATCATTAGCCCCCCAACCGCCGTCGGCAGCGCAAATGGCAAATCGACAAGACTGTTCAGCAGTGCCTTACCGGGAAATGGATAGCGGATCAGCACCCAGGCAATCATCGTGCCGAGCAGAACATTAATAACTGTAGCAATAACGGCCAGTTTCAATGTCAACAGTACCGACTTCCAGGCAATCGGGTCGCTGACGCTCTCGGCAAAGTTTCCGAAGCCCAGAGAGAATGAGTTGTAATAGACACCGAGAATCGGCAGAACAATAAGTACAACAAAATAAAGAAGTATCGTCGTGCGGAATCCCCAGGTCCATCCCTTGTGTCTAAGCAGCGTATTCAAGAATAAGTCCCCCCACCTCCGGCTTACCGGTCGGTATACTCGCCTTTACAGCCATAATTATTCCTATTAATATACTTGGTTTAAAGTTATCACTACTTTACCAAATGCCCCTTGCCCCGTCAATTACTTTCATGCTGTTTTGGGGTAAAATATAGTATATTGGCAACACAGAGAGGGGATAACGTTATGCTGCACACTATGGAGATCAGTACCAGCAAACGGGATGAACTGCGGGACATCACCCGCGAAGTCATTTCCTATGTCAAAAAGAGCGGTGTACAGAATGGCATCATCGTCGTCTACTGCCCGCATACCACAGCCGGAATAGCCATTAATGAGAATGCTGACCCTGATGTCAAGCATGATGTGCTAATGAGGCTTGATGAGGTTTTTCCTTGGGAGCATCCCAAATACCGCCATGGAGAAGGCAATACTGCTTCCCATCTGAAATCCATCACCGCCGGCCCCTCACAAAGTATTATTATTCATGAAGGAGCACTGCTGCTGGGACGCTGGCAGGGTATTTATTTCTGTGAGTTCGACGGGCCCAGACACCGGCAATGCCATTTTAAGATCATCGAGGGCTAAGACAGCCTTAACCGCCGAATTTCAAAAGCACTTCCCGGCCTAACAAAAATAGCGGCTCCGCCTGGTCCGGCGAGCCGCTATTTATACACCTATACCTATTAGAACTGCCTTTGCACTTTCACCATTGAAAGTAATAAAGTAATACCAATGCAACGCGCTAAATTGATAAGTGATAAAAAAACAAGCCCTACAAACTGCGGCTTAATACCTTGACATGCATGATTGCAGCCTGCCTGACATCTTCGAAGGATACCTTATCCTGAATATAGTAAGAAATAAATCCGTGTGCAGACAAGAACAAGGTTAACGGGATGCTCTGCCAGTCTTCGGACACATACCCCTCTTCCTTCATATGAGAACGCACAATACCTGCGAATAACTCAAAACATCGGCCCTGTTCCGCACGACAATAAGCAAGCAGCTCTTCGTCACGGATCATGAACATAATTTCATACTGATAAGGATGATCCAAGCCAAACCGGATAAATTCCAGAATCAGCTGTTCCACCCGGGTCATTCCCGTTTCAGGAGGAGTCTGCATGACTTGATTCAGCAATGTGGCTACATGATTGAAATCCTCGACGACGATGGCGTAGAACAACTCAGCCTTTTCCTTGAAGTGATAATAGAGCGACCCATGGCTGTACCCCAAATGCTGGCCAATGCTGCGCATCGATATGGCCCGATATCCCTTGGTAATAAATAAATGCCTGGCCGCTTCCAGGATTCTTTCCCTCGACAATTCCTGCTCGACTGCTCTTCTTGCCATATCTTATTCCCCTTCGCTGTAGTAAAGCCGCCGCCCTTCTGTAACCAGTGCTTGCCCCTGGGTAAGATCCGTTATCCATGCCATAAATGCGTCGCCATCATCATTGCGTGGAAGACACAGCAGCGTAACCTTATCCGTAAATAAAGTTTCACCCGTCTGAATGCCTCTTCCTCTAAGCTCGTTCTCAACCTTGCCCAGCCAGGTATAGTCGATTTCAACAAATACCTCCCGCCTCAGCACACGGGTGATCACTTCTCCAGCTTCGAGTGCCAGCACAGCGCCGTCCGTATAGGCCCGGATTAATCCGCCTGCACCCAGCATAATGCCTCCGAAATAACGGGTAACAACAATTGCGACATTTTTAACGTTTTGGCTGCGAATTACTTCCAAAATCGGTTTACCGGCCGTTCCACTCGGTTCCCCGTCATCCGACTGTCTCTGGATCTCGTCCCGCTCACCAATCATATAAGCAGAGCAGTTATGTGTGGCATTCCAATGCTGCTTCTTGATATTCTCGATAAATTGAACTGCTTCTTCTTCGTTCTCTACCGGCATAACATGACCGATAAAGCGTGACTTACGGATTACGACTTCCCGGGAACCGGGAGAGCGCACCGTCCGGTATTGTTCCAGCATCATTATTCCATTCCTAACATCTATATAATAACTTGATATATATTAGGAGCAGGCCATGGTATTGGATTACCTATGGACTGCTCCCGGGTGCTTACTGCTTGTATGAATGATCTGCGGTGTTCGGCAATACTATTCGGTAAGTCTGGCTTCGAGCTCTGCTTTTTCTTTCTCATAGCCCGGTTTGCCGAGCAGCGCGAACATATTCTTCTTGTATGCTTCTACGCCCGGTTGGTCAAACGGATTAACGCCCAGCAGGTATCCGCTGATTCCGCAAGCTTTTTCAAAGAAGTACACCAGGTACCCAAAGGTATAAGGCGTTTGATCCGGGATGGTCACGATCAGATTCGGCACTTGTCCGTCTGTGTGCGCCAGCATGGTACCCTGGAACGCTTTTTTGTTGACAAAATCCATGGTCTTGCCAGTCAGGAAGTTCAGACCGTCCAGATCATCCGGATCATTCTCAATCGATACATGATGCTGAACTTGTTCAACCTGAATCACTGTTTCAAAAATATTACGGTTACCCTCTTGGATGAATTGGCCCATGGAATGCAGATCCGTGGAGAAATCAACAGAGGATGGGTAAATACCCTTGAAATCCTTGCCTTCGCTTTCGCCGTACAGCTGCTTCCACCATTCGGATACAAAGTGCAGGGAAGGTTCGTAGTTGACGAGAATTTCCGTTGTTTTGCCCTTACGGTACAAAGCATTGCGGACTGCAGCATATTGATAGCTCTGGTTGGTAGCCACATCAGGATTGTTGAACTCATCGGCTGCGGCTGCGGCCCCTTGCATCATTTCTTCGATGTTGATTCCGGCCACTGCGATTGGCAGCAGGCCTACCGGTGTAAGCACGGAATAACGTCCGCCTACATCGTCAGGAATAATGAACGACTCATAGCCTTCTTCATTCGCAAGCTTCTTGAGTGCGCCCTTCTCCTTGTCAGTAGTGGCGTAGATACGTTTGCGTGCTTCTTCTTTGCCGTATTTCTTCTCCAGCGCTGCGCGGAAAATGCGGAATGCGATAGCCGGCTCAGTAGTTGTTCCGGATTTGGAGATAACGTTCACGGAGAAGTCTTTGCCTTCTACAAGGTCAAGCAGGTGTGTGATGTATGTCGAGCTGATATTGTTCCCTGCAAAATAAACTTCCGGTGTTTTGCGTTTGTCTTTGGAAAGGTTGTTATAGAAGGAATGCGAGAGAGCTTCAATCGCTGCACGCGCGCCCAGATAAGAACCGCCGATACCGATAACGATAAGCACATCGGAATCCCCTTGGATTTTCTTGGCTGCCTGTTGGATACGGGCGAACTCTTCCTTGTCATACGCTGTAGGCAGATCGATCCAGCCCAGGTAGTCGGAACCTGCTCCACTTTTGTTATGAAGCTGCTCATGGGCCAGCTTCACCGGGGCAGCAAAGTAGTCAATCTCATGCTGGCTAAAGAAGGAAAGGGCTTTGGTGTAGTCAAAATTAATCTTCTTGGACATCGGTATTGGTAACCTCCTGTATATCTCTTTAGATTTGACACCGTTTGTTACAACTTTATAATAGGATACTTTAATTTGCCTGTACTGGCAAGGTCTTAAGGCACATCCCGGGCTTTAGTACCATGTTTTTGAACGTTTTTGTGGAAGCGTTTGCCGCTAGAGCAAAGCACGGTTGTGTGGAACAAGCCCTGGGGGCGTGATAGAATATAACAAAGCATGCCATTTCAAAGAGCGAAGGTGGAAACGGAATGAAACAGATCGGCTTTATCGGACTCGGAACCATGGGTGCACCTATGGCTTCCAATCTGCTGCGCAGCGGATTTGGGGTTACAGTGTACAACCGGACGTTAAGCAAAAGCGAACCTCTCAGGGCAGAAGGCGCCCAGGTGGCTGCAACATCTCAAGAAGCCGCCAAAGGCAAGGATGTTATTATTACCATGATCAGCAACGATGATTCTATCCGTGAAGTATTCTATGGCGCAAACGGTATCCTGGATGCGATCAAACCGGGGGCAACCGTAGTCGATTCCAGTACAATATCTCCTGGTTTGGCCCGTGAAATTGCCGCAGCCGTGGAGGAACGGGGTGGAAAGTTCCTGGATGCGCCAGTAACGGGCAGCAAACCCGCCGCCATTGAAGGTACACTGGTATTCATGGTTGGCGGCAGTGCTGATGTCATTGAAGAGCACCGGGATATCTTCGACTCTATGGGCAGACTGCTGCTGCATATGGGCGGCAACGGCAGCGGTGCAGTTGCGAAGCTGGCACATAACGCTATGGTCGGCATTCATAATGTCGCGCTCGCTGAGGGCTTCTCCATCGCGGTGAAATCAGGCGTTCCCGCTGACAAGTTCCTGGAACTGGTGAAGAACGGGTCGGCCGGCAGCAAACAAGCCGAGCTGAAGGGCCAGAAGATCATCGATAATGATTTCAGCAACCAGTTCTCTCTTGCGCTGATGCTGAAGGATCTCAAGCTGGCCTCCTCACTCAGTGACTCTACAGGTGTGCCTTCACCTATGCTTGGCGTAGCCAAAAGCATGTTCCAGGCCGGATTCAACCACGGCTTCGGGGACGAAGACCTGTCCGCAGTGGTCAAATCCTATGAAGAATGGATCGGCCAGAAGATCGGCGACGGCGCAAGCAAGGAATAAGCATTCTCTTCTCACATACCCAGGTTTTCATTTGGCGCAGCTGGAATTTCAGGCTGCGTCTTTTGATGGCTAAAATCCCAAGGAGGAAATCCATATGCTGTTTATCCAGTTAGCTGATCCGTTAGACGCCCCTGCGTTAGCGAAAGTCCAAAAAGTCACATTTGATCACGACGCCCGGCAGTTTCAGAACAAAGCTGAAGACGGACCACCGGGATATAGCTCCAGTTCCTGGCAAAGCGAGATGATGGAGAAAGGCCTATATTACAAGCTGCTTGCAGATGACTCTATCATCGGCGGAATGCTTGTATTCGCTTCACCGGATGAACGGGAATACCATCTCGGCCGTATCTTCATTGACCCGCTGTATCAAAACCGGGGGTACGGGCAAGATGCATTCAACTTCTTGTTCAGCACTTTCCCCAATGCGCAGAAATGGACACTGGATACCCCTTCATGGGCGGTCAGAAACCAATATTTCTATGAAAAGCTGGGATTTGTGCAGATCGCCGAGGTTTCGCTCGAACCTAGTGGAGAAACACTGATTCAATATGAACTCATAGATTGCTGAAGATACTGAATAGTCTGCTTCTTAAGCTATAATGAATAGGATTGCATTGCAGAATACAGCCCAACCTCTTTATTCTCAGACCTGATCCTGATGCGGTTTGTCCCAGCGATTCATAAGATACGAGGTCGGGGTATTGCTTCACTACTCTCTCAATATCCGCATTACCGTATAGGAATATACCTGATTGGGGTTCACAAGGTTTGTAGCAACATAAAACTTAATAAAAATAACGTAACCTTATGTATTTCCTTGCAAAACCCTGACTTTATCACATTCCCATCTCCCATTCTATCTGCTTGAGGCACTCTGGCCCCTCTGGTAGCTAGTGAAGCATATGAGAATGTATTCATGTCGTCAATATTAATAATTAGTAGATTTATCTGCCTGAAACAAAAAAAGTGTCCCAGCAGCCGAAGCTGTTGGGACACTCTTCATTCCTTGGCTTAAATTACAAAATCGGGTAAGAACAGCAATAATCAGTTAATGCGAATACTTCCAGCGAAAATTTGGAGTTGCCGGGAACGTGGAAGGTGTCTGTACCCTTGATTTCTTTCCAAATGTCTGAGCCGGGAAGCAGCACTTTTAGATCGCCGGACAGAATTTCCATCGTCTCAGGGCCTTCGGTACCGAATTCATACACTCCAGGCAGCATGATGCCGAGCGTCACCTTAGTGCCGTCCTGCAATGTAACTGTACGGCTGGTAACTTTTCCATCGTAATAAATATTAGCTGCTTTTTGAATTGTCGCGTTGGTGAACTGACTCATCTGCTTATTCTCCCCTTTGTCCTTAATCCGTCTATTATAGCAGGGCCTTCACGCGGCTGACTACATTGTCAACCGTAAAGCCATATTCTCTGATTACAGTATCGCCAGGTGCGGAAGCGCCAAACGTTGTAATACCCAGGATATCACCCTGATCGCCGGTGTAACGTTCCCAGCCGAAGGTTTGCGCCATTTCGATAGCCAGCCGCGCTTTGACTTCAGGCAGGATAACGGAATCACGGTAGGCTTTATCTTGCTTCTCGAACAGATCCCAGCTCGGCAAACTGATAACACGGACATCGATGCCTTCTTCGGCAAGAGCAGCCTGTGCTTTCACAGCCAATTGAACCTCGGAGCCTGTTGCGATAATTTGTGCCTGCGGTGTACCGTTCTTGGAATCGGAAACCACGTATCCGCCGCGTTTGATGTTATCACGCACTCCGTCTACCGTGCCTTGCAGGATCGGCAGGTTTTGGCGGGTCAGCACCAGCGCTACAGGATTTGAAGTGTTTTCCATTGCATAGGCCCAAGCTGCAGAGGTTTCATTGCCGTCAGCCGGACGGATCACCGTAAGGCCCGGAATGATGCGCAGGGAAGCGAGCTGCTCGATAGGTTCATGCGTAGGACCGTCTTCACCAACAGCGATACTATCATGCGTAAGCACATAAGTTACCGGAAGCTTCATAATCGAAGCCAGACGAACCGCTGGACGCAGGTAGTCGGTGAATACGAAGAACGTACCGCCGAATACTTTGAGACCACTGTGCAGGGCAATCCCGTTCATCGCCGCAGCCATACCGAACTCGCGTACACCGAAATAAATATTGCGGCCATGATAGGAATCCGGAGTGAATTGGTCGAGACCGTTCAGATGGGTCATTGTCGAGCTTTCCAGGTCAGCAGAACCGCCCACCAATTGAGGAACTCCCGCAGTCAATCCGTTCAGGGCATTACCGGAGGCAACACGGGTGGACACCGCTTTGTCTTCAGTTTTGTAGAATGGCAGATTCGCATCCCAGCCTTCAGGAAGTTCACCCTTCAGAGCCGTTTCGAACTGTGCTGCAAGCTCTGGGTATGCTTTTTTGTATGCCGCGAATTTCTCGTCCCATGCTTTGTTGGCTGCAATGCCTTTTTCCTTCACTTCAGCAAAACGGGCACGGACTTCATCAGGCACAAAGAAGTTTTCTTCATATACCCATTTGTAGAAATCCTTCGTCAGCTTGGCTTCGTCTGCTCCCAGCGGGGAACCGTGAGTACCGCCGTGGCCGCCTTTCCCTTGTTTGTTCGGGCTGCCATAGCCGATAACCGTCTTCACTTCAATCAGTGTTGGCTTGCTGCTGTCGGCTTGTGCTTCACCAATAGCCTTGCCCAGTGCAGGAAGGTCGTTGCCGTCTTCCACACGCAGAACCTGCCAGCCATAAGCTTCAAAACGTTTGGCAACATTCTCAGAGAATGCCAGATTCAGCTTGCCGTCCAGAGAGATATCATTGGAATCGTACATGACAATCAGTTTGCCAAGCTTCAAATGGCCGGCAAGCGAAGCGGATTCGGAAGAGATCCCTTCCATCAAATCGCCGTCGCCACAGATTGCGTACGTATAGTGGTCAATTACATTGTGTTCGCCTTTATTATAGGTAGCGCCCAGCTGAGCCTCAGCCATTGCCATCCCTACTGCCATCCCGATACCCTGACCCAGCGGACCGGTAGTGGCATCAACCCCTGCAGTATGGCCGAACTCCGGATGTCCCGGTGTCAGGCTGCCCCATTGGCGGAATTGCTTCAATTCTTCCATCGGCAGATCATAGCCGCTAAGGTGCAGCAGGCTGTACAGCAGCATGGAACCGTGTCCTGCGGACAATACAAAGCGGTCACGGTTAACCCAGGTCGGGTGCTCCGGATTATGATTCATTGTCTTCGCAAACAGCTGATACCCCATTGGAGCTGAACCCATCGGCATTCCCGGGTGTCCGGAATTTGCTTTTTCAATCGCATCGATAGCAAGCGTGCGGATCGTCGTGATGGCCAGGTTGTCCACTGTGGAGTTTTCTTTTTTGTGGATGGCTTGTTCTTTTGCCTGTTCAGTCATGAAAATAATCCTCCTCGAATTCAAGAATGTCATTTTGACTATTATTGTATCACTAAAGTGGAAGCATTTCCAATTGTTTTTGCAATCTCAATGTTCGAACAGCTTATATTTTGCGGTTTCAGTCTTATCTATGCATCAATTTTCCAGTGTCTTACAACAGCTCCCTCCCTTACAACAGCAGTAAAAAAACAGCCCGCACTATGAAAAGAACAGGCTGCCAGAGTAAAAATAGAGTATGATAGATTCATGAATGAAAACGTTTTATTTTAGATGTAACGGAGGAGTTATCCTCTTAAATATTCTGTAACATACATAAGACCAGTTTACAACTTAGGCTTTGGTCCAGTACCCGAATTAGACTAAAGTTTGTTTTACGATGCTGGAATATACAGTAAGATGGAATTACTTAAGTGAGCGGTTATACCAAATTATTCATATTTCCAGCAGAAAGGAATCGCGAAAATGACAGCAAATCATAATATCTACGTTGTGCTTACCGGAACGGGCACTGCTTTTAGCGGGCTCATTAAATGGTTTACCAAAGCCGAGCTCAATCATGCTTCGATTGCCTTTGACTGTGAACTTCGTGAGGTCTATAGCTTTGGGCGAAAAAAAGCCTATAACCCCTTTGTCGCAGGACTGATCCGCGAGGACTTTATCCATCCCTTTTATAACAGTGCGGACTGTGCAATCTATCAGCTCCGAGTGAGCAAAAACGAATACGAAAAGATGTACAACCACGTGAAGGGCATGATGGAGCATCAGGACCGCTACAAATACCATTTGTTAGGCTTGATCGGAGTTCTGCTGAATGTGAAAATCAACCGGGAAGACGCTTATTTCTGCTCCCATTTTGTCGCCTCTGTGTTCGAAGAGTCTGCTGTTCATCCGGTAGCCAAGCCCTCCTGCTTCGTGACTCCCGAAGATTTCGCTGACTCTCTGTGCGCTCACAAAATCTTCAGCGGCAAGCTGTCCTACTATATGCGCAGAACACATAGAATGACAGGCTACGCTTCCGGTGTACATACTTCTTCAGGGTCCGCAGTTCCTGCTTCCGTTGCGGCACGATTGATGAGGCTGCAGGATGAACGTGCGGAAGAGGTTGTCTGAACACCCGCTCTCCGCACGCTGCTGCTTACAAAGAATGCCTCACATCGGTCAGGTTCAAGATGATCAGGTTCAAAATTCACAATGCTAAAGCTTGCGTATCCTCATCTTTCTATTTGACCCTATGGCTCTGAAAATATTCTGTCCAGTCTCCCAGCACTGTAACGGTTACCGCATCTATTTTGGTGTTATATTCATTCTTTGCGGTGAAAGTAAACGTAATTGGACCGTCTGGCAGTTTTTCAAAAATGGGATCGTACAATTCACCGTTCCATAATGTTTTACCGCTGTCTATAGGACTAAGCTGTGCCGTATACCCGCCAGACATTACTACATCAATCGTATCTGGCAGCCCGGTTGCATTCGCTTGCAGCACAAAGCGTTCTCCCGCCCAATACACGCTATACCCCCGCGGACTCTCTGCACTCCCGCTTTTATTCAAATTGTAGGCTTGACGGTTGGCATTCCATTCTGGTGTATGCTTGACCCCGCCCTTCACCGTAAGCAGATTGACCATAAAGTATTTACGGGGAGACACGGTGCTCCAGCTGAAGCCGTCATAGACCTCTACCTCTGCAGCATACTTCTGATTCTCCACCAAGGCGCTGGACGGTATTTGCCACTGTTTAGCACTTGAAGCCTGGTCGCCTGATTGTACGGTGGTGGCTCCAGATGTCAGATTGATGATTCTTACCTTATACCGCTGCTGCAGATCGCCGTCATCATCCTGGTAATCCCACTTGATGATAGGAGTTAACGTACTGACAATCGTCGGGCTGCTTGAGCTACTGCTTGTCGGATAGGTAATATTTGCCGTAGGGATCCGGTTGACTACCGTGATGCTCTGTGAGAGCTCCCTGTACAGCCCCAATGAATCCGTAACCCTCTGCCGCAGGGTAAAAGTTCCATTCGTACTGAATTGCTTGGTAAACGCACTCTGCGTCCCCGCCAAACTCTCCGCCCCACCTGATGGCTTCAGGTAATATTGATACCCGATACTATCACCTTTCGGTAAATCGGCATCTGTAGCTGTACTTTTAATCTGGAGCACATCTGTCCGGTAGATCGGCACGGTAGTCGCGTCACGTCCGGTATCTGTGATCAGGGTAAAGCCCGGATGCGGCGGGTGGTCGATGATGAATGCTTTCTCATTCGAAAGATCCGACCATGACTCTTTAGAGAATACACTTCCATACAGGTAGAAATATTTAAACCTCTCAAAGGTTTGATCGGGAACTTGATATTGACGCAGCGATCCAGTGCTGTCCGGATTTTCTACAGAATACCTCAGTAGATCATCTTCCTTTGAGAAGAAATCCAAGTGGAATTTCTCCTGAGCATCATTCTCCGGATCAGAATAGGTCCACTTAATCAAAGGATCTCCTTGAAGCTCGGCATCTATAATCGTTGGATTACTTGGTGCTCCCGGAGGGGAAGTCAGGACCATAGATGGTGCAAGATTCTTCGTCACACTCACTTGGAGCACGGCCACATTGGATTTATCTCCGATTTGGTCTATGGCCCAATGCTCCAGGGTGTACACTCCTGGCTCTGGAAAGGTAAGATTCACATTCGATGTGCGGTATGACTTTATGGCCCCATCACTGTTTGTTACTTTCCAGTAGTAGGCTAAGGAGCCTTGATCGGATGTATCTTCGTCCACATCATTAGAAGAGTAGGACAGGGTATCATACTGATGGGCCGTTGCAGAACCGTTTATTGCGGCTACAGGCGCGTGGTTTTTTACAACAAACGATCGTATAGCATTGGAACTAAGCGATCCATCCGAAGCTGTTAGCCGCATTTCCCAGCCGTCTGAGATTGCCTGCTTCGGAGAAATCCCATTACGGGCAATGAGGTCCCGAATGGTCAGGGATTGGTACCGATTGTTACCAGACCAATAATACGGGCTGCTGTTAACCCTTGCATTCCATGTGTACGTGAGTGCATCGCCATCTTCATCCGGATCAGGTGTTTGATTATCCAGGGTGATCAGCGTGTCCCTATAGACTTCATTGGGCATGTTAAACGCAGCTACCGGTGGATGATTTACTACCTGTACGTTTTGGCTATACGTATCGGACCATAACCCCCGGTTATCACGCACCTGTAAGCTAATTTGATAATCTCCTACCCCATATGCTGCGATATTGGGCGGTATATTCGCGGCACCATAATGCGACCATACCGTGTTCCAGCCATCCTTAACCACATTCCATTTGTATGTATCCAAGGGGTCATTGTCCGGATCGAAGGATTTATCTATAATCGTTGTGGTCTTATGGTATGACACAATGCTGGGATTCACGGTGAACATGGCAACAGGCGGTAAGTTCCCCGCAGCAGTTCCCACCGTTCGCTGGCACCAATCACTCCATGCACCTGCCCCGTTATCTCCATCCACATCCCGCACCCTTAGCCGGATATCATAATTATCTTTGCTTGAGACTGCACCGGTTGGTTGGCCATCGGTCCACATTTCTTCATAGCTTTTTTTGTACTGCCACTGCCATTGCATGAGTCCTTTATCTGCTCTGGATACATGGTCCAAGTCGTATGAGCTATCCGCAAGCACGATGGAACTCCCGACAAGACGCGCTGTAAATAGTGCAATCGGCTTTCGGTGAACCTGGAAGCTCATCGTGGAGGCAGCATCCTTACTCCACATTTGGTACTCAGCGAAACTACTCTCAGTTTTCGGGATATCTTTGGCCTGATACGTCACTACATATTCCCCTGTATAAGGAAAGGAGTTATATAGGCTAGTTCTCCATAATCCGGAATCACTGATGATGCCCATAGAATTCTCAAAATAGTTAGGATCGTGCTGATATCTGACTCGCTCCATCAGTTTCGGATCACTCTCATAATCCGTATAGGTTGTGCCGCTGTTTTCAATCGGACTGTTAACCAAAACGTAAGCATTGCGTTTTAATCGGTTCCTTACTTTTACAGTCATTGGTTTGGATTCTGTCATATTGGAAGGATCAGATACCTTCACATTGATTGTATAGTCTCCAGGGGGTAAGGAATCCTCAATGGCATCTATAGGGATCGAGAACGGCTTGTATCCTTTGGTTTGGGTTACAACTGTCTTTTTATAGAATAAGTTAGGGATTTCTGCGCTAACGATGAGATCCTCGTTATCTGGATCATGAACGTATCCCTCAATATTCATGGTGTTTCGTCCTGGTTCATTTTGCAGCACCTGATCATTTGGTGAATTAATACTAATGGTTGGCGGGCTGTTGGGAATCAAGGGGAATATGAGATTAAACCAAGTAAATACCGCTGGCCCCCCAAGTCCATCTTCTCCATCATAGCCGTCCCTACCGTCATTTTGTCCTGCCGCATAATAATAGGACATGGCAATACCGATTGGAAGCTCACCATAATAGTTCATTTCAATAACTTTTTTATAGGGTGCTTCTGTAGCCAGGTTAAATGTGGTCGTAAAAGAATTGCTCTCGATAGGAGCATGAAAAAACCCTAGATCTAGTGGGGTCCATTTTGTATGATAAGCATAAGAAGATGATGCCTGGGCCGGACATCTATAAACCATAGGATCATCATCTAGCCGTTCACCTTCCGGAATGGCTGCTATGCATAGACCTGCCTTGGCCTCCCGTTTATCTAGGCCACTATTTGAGGGTACTAAATCAGCAGAGACAGTAAATGCTGCTGTTGGACTGATATCAAAGGTCAATTTTTTTGTTGTAAGATTGTATTGGATGTTACTAAGTTGCTGGTCATTTATAGATCCCGATATGGTCCCAATATCTGAAAAGGAATCCGTTTTGTAATGTGCAGGTATATTAATATTTCTATAATGAATGATATTAGGATCTCCTGTATAAGCCTTTGCAATCATAGGTCCAAAAGGAAGATTAAAGAGCATTCCAATTAGAAGTACCATAAAAAATAGAATAAAGGTAAGCTTGTTTTTATTCATTGTTCATCCTCCTTACCAGGACCAATCCACCTCTGGTGCTCGGTTTTTCACTTCCACAATTCTTTCCGATTGTACCTGCCCATCCGAATTTGTGGATTTCCGGTCACCCGCCGTTACAAATTCATCTATCGTAGGTTGGCCAAATTCTTCAAACACGGTTAATCGCACTTCGTACTTACCTACTTGGCTCAATTCCATATTCAAGCGCTCTTGATTTGCATCACTATACAAAACCCAAGTTTCGTTATTAAAATTACCATCATTATTTGAGTCATAGCGATACTCCCATACTCTCCGGCCAATTACATCTTTATCTGGCGAATAAGACATATCATCAATGGAGACAAGGGCTTTGTTAGCATTTTCCGGACTTCGGTAAGCTACACCAGCCATGGAAAAGTAATTTACTGGCACTACATCAGGGACTATGGTAAATGTAATAGAAGTACTTGAAGAGTAGCCAAGTGTATTCTCCACGTAAACCGCAGCTTTATAGGTACCGGGCTGTTTAAATAGCAGCTCTTTTGTCTCAAACTGCCCTAATGTTCCGCTATACTTAATGTCTGCATTTGAACCACCCGTAAGAGCAGTTAAGACAACATATGTTTTTTCTGGAACCAACGGAAAACGTGTGGGGCTGGTACTACTATTCGTGAGTATGACTTTCCGGTTTTGCTTTAACGTTCCCCCCACACTTAAACGTGCGTATGGTTCGGGTTTGATTACTGTAATCTCTGTACTCGTGCTACCGAACATCGAATCATTATCCACAACGGTTAATAGAATATTGAACGTTTTACCAACATCCGATTGGCTATACCATGTAGTTCCATTTGGGGCATTTCCTATTTTTTCTTGCGCTCCAGATGTATCCCACCAATAATCTTTGATGAATCCATCGGGATCATAAGAACCATTCCCAAAGATTAAAACATCATCACCGGCCTTCACTTCACTTGGAGCGCTAATACGGGCGATAGGCGGCTTACCTTTAGGGGCTGGTGGGTTTACAACAGGTGGAAAGGTGACTGTCGGAGTATTCTTGTATACCCCTGCCGAAGTTCTCAGTTTAACTTCTAGCGAATCAATCTCTCCTGCTTTGGTATTAACCTTTTTATTGAAACGCACGATTACTGACAAATCATAATTTTGAGTAAATTCTTCCCCTGAAAAATCCGCCTTATTAATTTCGAAGTCAAACTCTTTGCTTGCCGTTAAGGACTTGGCATTTTCCTTTTTCGTCTGCAATGTCCCGTTTTGGTCTTTCTTTTTAGCATAAAACACCCATTCTTTGATATTCGCTACATCCGAGTAGGCTTGAAGTTCACCTTTTACTGAGATCCGGACGGGTACTTTATCCGTGATTTTTGCGGGATTGGGATTGGGCTTAATGAGGGTAACGTCCCCTGTAAGGGTCGGTTCAGTGGGGAGATTGTAGTCGAAAGAAACATTGCCGCTGTATTTGTAGGAGGTTACGTTTGCGGAGGCGGTGAAATAATAATTCAGCCATGTTCTGTAACGCCTTCCTGTCGCCCATCCGCCCTTCCAACTATCGGGTAAATTCTCCGCATCATAATTTTTAGCTGCTGCATCCGTATTATAATAAATGATAAACTGACTGCCGTTCACAATATTATGACTAACATATTGGGGTGGAAGAGACTCCTTTAACACAGTTATTTGAACAGACGATTCTATGATGCTCGCAGGGTCTATAACTTGGTCTACACTTTTGTTATACCATTTCACGCCATCCCTAGACACATCCGACTTGGTTTCAACTGTCATATCAGGGGGATTATCCCTAGGCACCCCCGAACCTAGACCATTTATATCATTATGCTTTTGAGTATTCGAATACTGATCCCACTGATTAATTTGCCAACGTATTCCATCTGAATATCTCCAAATAGAGTTACCTGGTGTCGTTACAAACGGTTTATTCCAGGAAGAATAATAACCTAACACATTATCGATCCTCTGTTTCGCTTCTACTCCTTTCAGTGTGACCTTCACTTTGCCATTTTCAATAGAGAGAGCCACTTTTTCATTTGTACCATTATATTTTAACGATGACGTATTAATAGAAGAACTGGAGACTCCACTGGGCAAAGCTAAATAGTATGTTTGCTGGCTATTAGTTGATCCAGTAAGTATTTCCGTTGGTATAGATATTGTCTTGTTTTGTGAATCCGCAGCCTTCATAGAAATCGGGATGCTAAGGAATAACAAGACAACGGCAAGTAAAGAAATGTATATTTTTTTCATTTTTTACTCCTTTACAATTATTTTTTGATCAAAGCCACCGCCAATATTGGTATAAATAGTTATATCCGTTGGTTTTTTAAAGTCCCCATACATTTGATAAGTAGTTAATTTTTCACCGGGTTTTAAGACCCAAGTATTTAGAGCTTCTTTACTATTTACTACTTCAAATAATTTTATAGGAGCTGGCCAATTAAGGTTATAACCATCGAAACATAAAAACCACTTATCTTGTTGGTCTTTAGCGTTTCGTTGCACAATCTTCTTGCTTTTATTTTCAATCGTAATTTTTGTCCATACCATATACTTAGTTGGAGTTTTGTAGAGACGATCAATATATCCATATTTCTTCATCAGCGCCTGTGCATCATTGGAATTGACATCGTAAATCATTAACTTTTCCAGCGTATAGCTGAACCCTCCGGACGTAATGGTCACCGGCAACTCAACTTCCTTTTTCAGACCAAACTTAAATAGGTTATCTCTGATAATCGGTGCAGGAGTTGCTGCAGCTGCATTTGCATTTGAAATCTCCCACTGACCTGCTACTGTACTGATTAACATTGTTGCTGCCATAATTGCTTTCATCATTGTCTTTTTCATCTTCGAACACTCCTGTTATTGTATTTGGATGCAGCCTGCTAAGGCTCGCCTCGGATCATAATTACCAATCCGAATGCTAAATCACTTTTTACTCGTAGTATCAGTCTCCAGCTTTGGAGAAAAAGCACGTATAACTCAACCACGAGTCATCACAGTAGCCGGTAACTCATATCCTTCATAAGTCCATACTTTGAAATATTATCCATTCTAATTGAATAATTAATCATTCATCTTATACTCCTGCACAGCAGGAACGATGATGGCCTCCTGAACTTTTGCCCGGGAGATCAGCACCGGATGGGCCGTCTCAATAACGGCAATTACCGACGGACCTTGTATGTATTTAGTGATACCATAGTTGCTATCCTCGTAGAGAAAAGGAAAAGTAACTCCGCTGGATTGATCGACAATGTCAAACTTTACAATTTTCACTTGAGTTTGAAGCCTGCTGCCCGCCAGAGGGGACAGGCCGTCGTCCAGTCCCAGATTCGCTTGAAGGGATTGCCGGAATGTGGCAAAAGCTTCAGCGGGATCGATGATCAGACGGCCTTGTGCCCGTGCGGACTCATTAAGCTCCTGTGATGCGTCATGGACGGCTATGTTATTAGCATCCTTGAGCATGCTGCGCAGCATGTCCCATTCCTGATTCTGAATCTGAAAAAACCAGGAATAGACGAAGATCAGTAGAACAAACGCCAGCTTAATAATATAGTCCATAGATTAGGTTCATCCCTTAATCAGTCGAGATACTCACTCATGATAGAACCGTGCCCGTAATAACGCGTGGGCTGGGCCACTCCGGAAAAATTATACGGGAAAAGATTCATTCGTGGTGCTGAGATATACACATCCATGCGTCGCTTGCGTTCCTGAACAGTTTCCGTGCTGCTTGTGATATGAATCGAAGCCTCAGGAAATCCAACAGCCTTTAGATTCGCGATGACCTCACTTTTCATTGAAGCCGTGACCAGCCCCTCCGTTGCCGCTTTTTGTGTAATATAGGAGGTATTGGCCTTGACCTGCAAATCGAGCAGATAATCAATGTAGGTGAAGATGGGCTGCAGGATAATGAACAAGACAAGCCACATGAATAATGCCCGGAGAACGGTAGCTTTCAATGCCTACGCCCCCTCTTAATACTGCTCGACTTGTTTGGTGTGTGTGATGATATCGTCCTGGCTGCTGCCGATAATGTTAGTTGCCGCTGCGATGAACATGCCCGCAATCACAAAACCGATAGCCAGAAACATTGCGACTGATATGGAGTCTTTTTTCATCGTGATTAGACCGAAGTGTGGAACTGTGTCTGGGCGAGTGTAGCCGATGGCCCGTCCTCTACCGGTTGCACCATAGTGACGCCTGGTATGGTTGGTCTGTTGTCGTCCGCAGAGTTAATGACATCCCGAACAACCGGAATCAAAATGGCAATTACGATGGCAACACACAGGAAGCCGATAGCGATGAACAATCCAGTAGAAATAGCGTCTTTTTTCATTGTTAATATCTCCCTTTTCATTTTATATTTTTAAATGATTCTTGAATATAGAAAATTTCATACGATGCAATTCATCCACTCACTGAAACATCCCCACCCCATTGAAGTTGCCTTTGATTAGCAAAATGTACTGCATTGCCAGCGACACAATCATTAGGAAAGTGGCGATGGAGGGAATCACGTTGATGATGGTGGAGACGTCTCCGATGAAGGACCATTTTTTCAAATACTGATCACTGGAGATCTTGGTAATGATCTTGCCTTGCTCCCGCAAATAATTGGCTGCTTCCGTATCATCGTCCATCCCCTCCGTAGCCAGCAGAATAGAACGGATATCGTTGATAAAAGCGTGATTGTCCGGGAATTTACCGCAGAACCATTCAATCGCCCGTTCAGTCCCTTCATCGACTGCACGTTCGGACAGCTCATACAGATCCTGGCGAATATAATTAAAATGTCCAGCCGTTCCGGCGCAAAAAGCTCCAAACTGTACGTAACCCCGCTTGCGCAGCCGATTGTTCTCATAGAGCCGGATGAAGGAGATCAACTCACCGTCTTTTTGAATGAGGGTCTTCTGATGCAGCCAGGCGAGCAGCCACCCCAGCGGAAGATATCTTAATGGACTGGTGATCAACAGAATCAGAGCAGCAACAAGTAGATCATAGATAGAAAAAGATTCCGAACGCAGGAAGTCTCCTGCCCCCTGAACCAACAAATAGATCATTGCGGCCGAATAGCGGAACAGTGTGATTTTGCCTGCGGAAAGGGTTAGTCCGCTGTTATTCAACAGCAGCTGCAGCCGCTCATTGTGCATCCGTTCTCCGAGTATCTTCCACCTGGTACCCAGCCGAAGCAGATAACGCTCCTGTCTTGAACTGCTGCTCACAAAAACCAGCAACGAAAGATATACAATTCCCAGTACAGCAATCAAAAGTAAGAGTCTGTCCATAATTCATTCATCACCTTAGTGGTAGTCCAGCTTTGGCCTGGCGAGTATGGTACTGATCATGAAAGAGATGAACAGTCCAGCAATAATAATCATCAAAAACGTCAAACCCACAGTGGTCTGAAACTGCAATTTGAAATAAACATCCGGCTTCAGCATGTAAATAAACGTTCCGACGGATGACACGAGAACCACCAGATTGCCGTACAGTCCTAGACTAATCGCGTCCCTGCTGCCCGCCTTCACTGTCAGGATCGTCTCCCGCTGCTGCTCCATGGAGCGGCTTAGCATCATAAGCGTGTTCTTCAGATAACGGGTGCCCTCTTTCTCGCAGTAGAGCAAATCCGAGACAAATTCCACGGCAAAGGTAGTTCCAATAGCCCCAGCAAACCGCTCTGCCTCACGGGTCAGCTCCCGTTCATTGCTATAGTTGGAGAAGGCCGCTCCCAGCAGTCTCAGCGGGGTTTTCAGCACACTTTCTTCCGTTAAGAATTCAGCGGTTTTGGTTAAAATCGAGTCTACCGACAGGTGAGTAAATTTGGTGGCGATTTTGATCACATCCAATAGATCGTAGCTCCCGCGCACCTTGCGTTGAGCATAGAGGTATCTCGTCCGCAAATAAGGAATACTGGCTGCAATGACTGCAACAAAGAGCGGGAAGCGCCAATTCCCCTGAACCGGAATCCGTTCATCGAAGCTGATGCCCTCCAAAAACGGATTACTGAAGCTCAAATGTCCCGGCAGTTCGCTTAGGGTCAGCATTCCCGAGAGAAACACGGCGCTGAACAGAAACAACGTGTGAATCAAAAAACGCGTGACACTAATCCCCGGCTCATACTTACGCTTAGCAAAATAGAGCAGATCGTCCAAATGCCGGTACAGCCACCTCCGCTTTTTATTGCTGCTGACCCTTTTACCAAAAAGACTGATCCGCAGGCTCATCCGCTGGTCGATCTTTTGTCCAAGCTGCCTTAAATGCCTCTCAATAAGCGGCTTCACCAGCAGCCATAGGCCACCGGCAATCAATAGATGAAAGGCAACCTGAAGCACATAAAATAACAGCCCCATGAGCTCTCCCCCTCACTTCATTCGTTCAGGACAATCTTTGACTTGAGACTCTCTTTCAGCGGTCCGTCCATTGGTTTCAGCGCAGCCAGATGCCCAAGCTCCTGCAGGAGCACCCGCGAAGCGCGCGGATTTTTCTTCTTCATCTTCTGCATCAGGCCGGCCGTCAGCTTGTCGTTATAGCTCCAGGCAGACTCTTCTTCTTCCCAGCGCATTAGATCATTGGCAAATACGGAGTTGGCCGCTTCGTCATAGTACACCTCGGAGATCCGGGCCAGCCGTTTTTTTCCGTCCGCTACACTTTCCAGAATAAACACCAGCTCACAGGATTTGAGCGCAGAGATCAGATGGCCCTTCAGGCTGCCGCCGATCCGGGTGGACACCGCAAAAGCGCCCTGATAAGGAATATCTTCCGAATCCACCGTATGAAAGGTTCCTGTAATCCCGTCATAGCCCTTTTCACCGCTCCACAGATAAAATTCCCATTCGTTATACCGCATTTCCGTCATATAGAGAATGTTCGGATCATGCCGCAGCGACTCCACCCCAACCTCCATCAATTCCTCATTGGCTGCCTGAATCGGGATAATCCGATGGCCTTTGATCTGATACGGCAAAATCGACTCCGGATGCTTTTCGATCATCACGACTCCCATGCAGGAAGAGGAACCGAGCAACTGCTCACCTACAACCGTGTTGGCAAAAGTGGTTTTACCTGATCCGACTGCACCGGCGATAATGGTGTTGCGGAACGTACCCGACAGCGCGCGGATCAGCTCAATAGCTTCTGCAGGGATACATTCAGTACCGGCCTGATCCTCCAGATCCAGGAACTCCACTACCTGCCGACGCAACGAGATCGTGGTGAAGCCCTCCCACACCCTGGGCGATACCCAAATCGCGAGCCGGATGAAGCGGCCGGGCCAGAGGGGATCATCCATTTTGAACTCGACGGAGGGGTTATCCTTGTTGAGTTTTTTGTTGGGGTCGCTTTTCAGCAAGGAACGTTTGAGCTGTTCAACCCGGTCCAGTGAAGGCATCTCATAGGGATACACCACAAATTTCCCGCGATGGTTATAAAAAATCTGACGTCCGATCATCTGCAGCCCGGTAGATTCGCTATAGGCCCGGTCAGTGAACCAGCGGTAGGCAGGTCCAAATCCCTTCCATTCGTGAAACAGCGCCTCTGCCGCTGTCCCGTAGGCATCCGGCACTTTGCCGGTAAACGGTGTTTTGCGCAGATATTTCTCGATCTCATTCATAAAAAAGCTAACGGCCTGCGGATCCCCGATCAGCGCCTTTGCATTTAGCTCAAAGTACCCGTCGTCCTCTCGCTCCAGCTCGGCGTTCATGTCATTTTTCATTTTTTGCAGAAAACCGTAAAAGTCCTCCTTGCCCGGCTTGCAGGTACTCAGCACTTTTTGCTTCAGTGAAAACAGCCTATGGTTATCCTGTAGAATCGGTAGCCGTAACGGCTCATGTACATGTTCCAACGCTTCGACTTCAAGCTTCGTCTCCTTCTGCTGCTTCCAACTTGCCGGCCATACCTCATCCCGATATTCTATCATTGAAAAATCCCCTTCTTTCGGGCTTCCGGTGCCATACCGAGGGATACCAGCAGCGCGTGAACCTTGTCGTCCACCTGCTGATGCTCTCTTTTGCCCAGTGGAAGACTGTCCTGAAATGGCTGGTAATAGGGCAACTCAAGCAAAATCTCACTGCCGAAGCGGAGGGCCAAATTCTTAGGTGAGCTCATTTCCTCCACATTGCTGCGGTTGATGATCCACTGGAAATCCTGCGGATGCAGATCCATGTGTCCGGCAAGCTCCATGAGCGGCTGAAGGCGGTACTCATGCTTCGGATGCGTAACCATCATGCGCAGAGCCGTTTTCTGCATCCCCACATACCATGCGGCACTCTCGGGAATGGACCCGAAGTCGGCGACTACCACATCGGCATTCCCGGCGGCTTGGGTAAGCAGATATTCAATCTCCTCCTCCTGGTAATCCTGAACACTTAAATAATCAAAATTGCCCGGCAAATAGGCGTACCCTTCCTGCTTAACCAGACTTTCAAAGTCCGCTGCCTGGAGCATTTTACCGGTCATCCGGGGGCGCAGCCTGTCGAGGCTGATGGCCGTCTTACGGTCGAATCCGGGATCATACAGATCAAGTCCGAGCAGAATCACACGTTGGCCAGCAGCGGCAATCCGCCGGGCGAACAATTTGGCGATACTCGTACAACCGATACCTGGACCGGAGCCGAAAAATCCGACGAGATTACCGCGCTCTTCACGCTCATCCTCCAGAATGTAGCGCAGCTTCTCCACAATCGCTGAAGAGGTCGCACGGGGCGGGATAAAGAAGATCCCCAGACTTTCACATAACATATGAATAGCCTGATAGCTCCTTACCCCCTTTTGCCGGTAAATATATAATATGGAGGAGTTCGGATAACCCTGCCGCAGTTCACTTAAGCCTGAAACGGGCACCTGTTCGCTTGTAACCATTAGCATCTGCCCCTGAGTCTGTGAAGGCTCGGGCAGGACATTCTGCGTAACCACCGTGAATCCGGCAAGCTTGAGCTCATTGATGGTCAGCTGATCCATCCCATAACTGAATATTTTCATTTCATTCTCCTCCCTTCCCTTTTACTCAACACGCACTATCCACAGCTTTTTACCTTGCTCCAGATATTGTCCAAGCCGTTCGCCGTCACTTTTTTTCAGCTTCAGTTCGGGTGCAGCTACCTTGCCGGTTGAGGTGAAGCGGTTGTTCGTGTTGCCATTCTCGGAATCCTGGACATCATTGTTGTCTTCAGTTCTTACATAATTTACAGTGACTCCGGTGAGAAACACCTTGAACGGAGGGGCGGGGAGCTGTGATTCCAAGGCTCCTGTCCCTGCTGCTGAACCATTTGTGCCGGATTTCCCATCACCTGCGGTTGCGACTGAGGCTCTATATCCGCTATTCCGCGCCTGATCCGCCAAATCGCCTTCGACGAGATAAATATCCACCTTGTCTCTGCTGCGCAGTGAGCCGTTGATCGCATAGATCGCTTCCTTGGGAATCGGGAAAATCCCCTCATCCTGCTGCGGCTCCAAATCACTGACATCCACAAGAGCTGCCGTCAGAATACTTCCGTTCGTCAAATTAACATTAGTGATCTTATGCTCCACCTGACTGATGTCCGTAATTACCCCTGAAGGAATATCCTTGGTCTGGACAGAATCCAGATAAAGATCACTTGGCTTAAGCTCATAATTTTTAGGCAAAAAGCTGTCCTGGGCCACTTTGATCTTAACTACAGTCTGCGACAGCACGTATGGCTTGAAGTACAGATCGTAGCCGAGCAGACCGCCGAAGCCGATAAGTAAAATGAGAAAAGCAAACAAATAATTGCGTCTTAACAAATGTCTCCGCTGTGAAACCAAGCCTTTTACCCCCTTATAAATGAGTTAGTGAACACGACAAAATACACTTTGGCATAGTGCGCCAAAATGTCCGGTAAAATGCTTTTTCACCTGTTGTGGTTGAGAAAAGTATTAGATTATCAATGAGGAGTTACTGGGCTTGAGGATAACTGCGGGAGCAAGCTCCCGGCAGGAGAAGGATTCCGGTGAACGGCAGACACCGTCAAAATACAGCATGACTGCTGCTGTTCACCGGAGAAATTCCAATTAATTAAAAACCACTGTCTTGTTATGATGTACAAGAATTCTGTCTTCGATATGCCATTTGACTGCCCGGGCCAGAACGACCCGCTCAATGGTGCGCCCGATGCGTTTTAGCTCGTTCACGTCATCGCTGTGGCTGACCCGCTGCACGTCCTGCTCAATAATGGGACCACCGTCCAGCTCTTCTGTAACATAGTGGGCGGTTGCACCGATAATTTTCACTCCGCGCTGATAGGCCTGGGCATAGGGCTTGCCGCCAACGAACGCCGGAAGGAACGAATGATGGATGTTAATGATCCGGTGACGGTAATGCTCTATGAACGCTGGTGAAATAATCTGCATGTAGCGCGCCAAAATAATTACATCAATATCATCTCCGATGACCTCAAGCTGGCGCTGCTCCGCTTCCACTTTGGTATCTGCCGTGACCGGAATATGATAGAACGGAATACCGAAGGATTCCACATAGGCCTGCATATCCGTGTGGTTGCTGACAACCAGGGCGATATCCGCATCGAGATCCCCGGCCTGCCACTGCCAGAGCAACTCCACCAGACAATGATCCTCTTTGGAGACAAAGATGGCCAACCGCTTCTTGTGGCTAACATTGAAAATTTGCCAGTTCATCTGGAAACGTTCAGCAACCCCGCCGAAGATCGAACGCACCTCGTCAATCCGCTCGTCCAGCTTGGGCAGGTCAAACTCCACTCTCATAAAAAACATTCCGCCATCCGGGTCCATGGTATATTGATCCGACTGAACAATATTCGCGCCATGCTGGTACAGAAAATGCGATACTGCAGCCACAATCCCCGGCCCATCCGGACAGGAGATAAGCATGCGTGCCCGGTCCGGGTATTGTCCGCTTGACGAATGATCTCTTTTCACATGCAACACCATAGTTCACTTTCCATCCTCTCATCTACTTGCGCATTCTATAGTTTGGCTTATGCGTTCACGAGTAATTGCTTGCCTGCCAGCCAGGCAATAAGCCGCTGATTGACAGCTTCCTCGCTTAGCTGCGGAAACAGCTGTGCCTCGGTAACCGAATCGTACAAACGTTCCAGAGGCTCACGCGGGTCCGCCTTCTTGGCCTTCGCATCGTTCTTCAGCAGTTCCCATACATTCAGCACATACTGGCGGGGATCAAGCTCCTGTTTGGCAAAAAAGGCCTGCAGCTGCTCAACCTCACCGAGGAACTCCGCTCCGAACCGTTCAGCAACGTTGCCGCGAAGCAGCGCAATTTCCACCTCGTACATAGGACGCAGTGTCTTCGCTTCCTTCCCGATCCAAGGCGTCTCCAGAATGAACGGCAGACCCGCAAGAGCTTCGTGGTGAACTACCTTGTTGATGGTTTCAAAGCCAATGTATCCTGAGCCGATAGGGGTATGACGGTCTTTGCCCGCTCCGCGCGGATTTTTGCTGTCGTTGATATGGACTACGCCCAGCCGATTCAGGCCAATGATCCGGTCAAACTGCTGAAGCACACCATCGAGGTCACCGACTATATCATATCCGGCATCGTGAATGTGACAGGTATCGAGGCAGATGGACAGCCGCTCATTATGTGTGACCTTGTCGATAATCAAGGCGATTTCTTCGAAGCTGCGGCCCACTTCTGTCCCTTTACCTGCCATCGTTTCAAGTGCAATATGCACTTCCGTCTCGTTCGTACCGTCAAGTACCTCATTCAGGCCATCAGCAATCCGCTGTACGCCGTATTCGGCATCCTTGTCCGTATATGCTCCCGGATGGAGTACAATATGTTTCACCTCAAGCGCATGGGTACGGCGGATTTCCTCTTGCAGAAAATCAACAGCCAATTGATATGTGCTTTCCTTGTAGGAACCCAAGTTGATGATGTAGGGGGCATGGACTACGATTTCTTCCACACCGTTCTCTTTCATCGCCAGCTTACCTTCAGCGGGATACATCGATTCAATTGGTTTGCGGCGCGTGTTCTGCGGCGCACCTGTATATATCATAAATGAGGTTGATCCGTACTCGTTTGCTTCATTGGCCGCACTCAGGAGACCCTTGTCCGCACAGGACACATGTGAACCTATTTTCAGCATGCTTTTTTCCCTCTTTCCTTCACGAATTAACCCTTATTCTACCGTGATCGGGAAAATAAATCTAGGCAAGCTCCATATGCCTGCTTCCGCTTCGCAAAACTATAGAAATACGCTATACTTTAGATGAGAATGAAGTTTGTGACAATCATCATTGTCAAAGGCGGTGTAATCATGTCATTTAAATCAAGCTTAAGCTTGTTATCCGCAGCACCGAGCAATTGGTTTATGAACTCCATCGCATTTTGGACTTTTTTGCTGCTGGGCTGCATGTGCATCGGCGGCTATTTTATGTTTCGCAAATTTCTCAAAGTGCTGCCCAAAGCCGATGGCAAATCCAAGCTGGACTGGCAAAATTATTGGGTCGAACGCAGCCGTCCTCTGTGGAGCGACGAGATGAAAGCTTTTCTGGATCAGCTCGTCCAGCCTGTGCCGGGTCCCTTCCGCGATATCGCCAAGCACTCCATAGCTGCCGAGATTGGCAGGATCGCCGTGGAGAGTCATGCGCCGGAGGTCACCCGCGAGCACTGCATCAGAGGCTATATCGTGGCTACACCACGGCGCGACAACCGCTTTCTCATCAGCTTCCTTGAAAAGAACGGCATTGACTACTCTCCTTACCAGCATCTGATTAAGTAACCGAAGGAGCGATTGTATGAAATACGTAATCTGCGGCGGCAGCGGATTTATCGGACGCGAGCTTACCGAATATTGGCTCCAGGGCGGGCATCAGATCATTGTTGTCGGCCGCAAGAGGCCTGAATCCCAGACCGCTGCCCATCCAGGCCTTAGCTTCCTTACCTGGGACAGCCTAGCGTCAAATCCGGAGCTAGCCGAAGGGGCAGATGCGCTGGTTAATCTTGCCGGTTCTTCACTCAGCCAGCGCTGGACCCCAAGCGGCAAAAAGGCCATTTTGCAGTCCCGTCTTGAAACCGTCTCGGCAGTGGCCAAGCTTCTGAATGCACTGAAGAACAGACCTTCCGTAGTGATCCAGTCCTCTGCCGTAGCTATTTACGGAACTTCACTGCAGGGTACCTATGACGAAGCCTCTCCGGCTCATGTCATGGACTTTCCTTCCGAGGTTGTTAAGGCTTGGGAAGCGGCTGCGGACGAAGCTTATAAGAACGTAAGAGTGGTCAAGCTGCGCACAGGAGTAGTGCTCGGCAACGAAAGCGGCGCTTTCCCCAAAATGAAGCTGCCCTACATGCTCGGCTTCGGCGGTAAAATCGGCAGCGGAAAGCAGTGGCTGTCCTGGATTGATCTCACTGATATCGTCCGGCTGATCGATTTTTGCGTCCAAACTCCCGGAATTGAGGGTCCTGTCAATGCTACTGCCCCGAACCCTGTTACCAATGAGACATTTGGCAAAATGATCGGTAAGGTATATCATCGGCCACACTGGTTCCCCATCCCGTCGTTTCTGCTGAAGGCTGCCGTCGGTGAACTGTCGGAAATCTTACTGGAAGGCCAGCGGGTACTCCCTGCCAAAGCCTTGCAGCACGGGTTTTCCTTTACTTATCCTACCTTACAGCCATCATTGGAACATCTGAAATCGGAATAACAGTCAGCCCCGCCTCTCAGGCGGAACGGAAAGTATAGCATCCTTTTACTATAGTGAACATTGCTCCCTCAGTCAGCGGATACTCCTTGTATGGAATCATTGCCTCTCCCTGAAACAGAGTTCCATTCCTGGAGTCCAGATCCTTCAGGATATATCCTCCCGCACTCTTGGAAATCTCTGCATGGACTCTTGAGACCCCCTCAGACTTCTCCACATACTGAGCAACATCAGGGGATCGGCCGATAAGAAAACTGGGACGGTTCAGTTCGATCTTTTCCGGAATCCCACCTGCGTTTTCCTGAATTCTTTCAAGATAGGGTATCGCACGCCCCCCTTCCTGCTCCTGTTCCTTCCTGGAGTGGGAATCATGCTGTAGCAGTGCTGTAGCTTCTACAAATAATGGAGGTGTTGGAACCGGTGCTTTGGCTAGACTACGTTCCGGCCATTCGGTTTTCGTCACCGTAGTGTGAATGTCATTGTGAATAGGGTGCTCCAAGTTTCGTACCGGAACGGGTGCCCTTGAAGTATCTACTTTATTAGAAGAAACTGCAGTGTTTCGGACAAAGTCCCAGTCCAGCTCTTTAGGAGTCCTCCGGCCCTTAGCCCCAATCTCGTCTCCTGCCTCTTCATCTGCCTGGGTACCACCCAAGATCAGCCTTCCACTCCATACCAGCCAGCAGAATACACCTAACATGAGCGTCGCAAGTATACATACAACCATCCAAAGCGGTTTGGGATGGTTCAAATATAGAAACTTCCACAACACCGCATCGGCCACAACACCACCCAGCATTGCATAGGTTCTGTAAGCAGAGGTATCGGGAGCCGCTTTGCTCCCAAGATCCCGATCATCCGCCAGCAGCTGCTGCTGTTCCTCCTTCAGCTTAAGCCTCGGATAGCCGCTCATCCATGGAGTTGGCTTGGGAGGCTCTGCAGCCACACTCGCGAAACTCTGATCCGTGCTGCGCTGCTCTTCACCGGGTAGAGTAACGCCAGGCAATGAACCACTCCGTTTCTGAATACTTCTCTCTACAGCGGGTACATGTGCATCAGGCATAAGGGTACTTGGTGCAGGCCGGACAGTATCCGAATGCCATTTTGTCCCTTCACCCTCTGTCAACAGCTCTGCCAGAAGTTCCTTTAGCCCTCCCGGAGTGAACCCCTCCTCCCCGCAGTATTGCAACAGCCTTTGAACCCCGTCACCGGACAGTTCTCTAACGGACGCCATAAGCGCCATAATCAATGCCGTTATCGCTCTTCCGGCACTCACTGAATCCTCAGCAGACTGCATAGGGAGATAAGTGAGGTATACTTTGCCGCCATGCAGTGGCCCTTCGATAAAAATATAATCCTCATGCAGCAAATACTGTTCAGCCTGCAGCATGTACAGGCGCCCCTCTTCCATCCCTGACGCAATCTGCAGCAGCAGTCCGAAGAAATCGGACAAGCCAAGCTTCTCCCCTTTCAGGAGATGACTGAGCATTTTCCGGCGGGACAGCGCATATTCCAGGGTTACCTGCAAATCTATTTCCCGGAGCTGCAGCCTCAGATGATGAGGAATTCCTGAATTCATCAGCATCCGGGCCTGAATCATATTAAGCTCTGCCGGTCTTAGCCCCCCAGGCTTGCTGAGCAGCATCGAAATACCGTCCTGCTGTACAAAATCACGGCTTAATCCGAACAATACTCCTCACCTCTTCATTATAAGTACAAATAAGCACAGATGAACCCCGGCATAACTGCCAGCATAAAAGGGAATTTCAACGCTTCCTTGCTGCCGGTCTTTAATATCCGGGGATCCCGGAGCATTAGAAACCCGGCACTTCTGCTGATAATCCCTCTTACCCGGCTTCCCGTTTCATGTTTTGCGAGAACGATAATCCAACCAATTACTGCACCGAACAATACAGAATAGACAGTGACCTGCAGTGTGAACAATATCCCAGTCCAGGCACCGATTCCCGCAAAAAGCTTCACATCCCCAGCTCCAACCGCCCCCAGAACATGCAAGATCAGCAGCAGTAAAAACCCTGCACCTGCACCGCATATAGCCGTTAGGATTCCGTGACGTCCATTCATCACACCTTGCGCAATCAGTCCTACAATCAATAGCGGAAGCGTAATCCAGTTCGGTATTCTCATGAAACGGATATCCATAAGGAGTGCCGCTGCGAGAAATAGCAGGCAGCTCCAGAATGCCCATACCGTCATTATCATTTCACTTCTTTCACTTGATTTCTTTTCACCACTGTAAAGGTCGCCTCCAGAGAGGTTCCATCCTCCAGCTGAATAACAAATGGCCATGTACCCGGAGTAGTGTTAACCCCGATTTTCCATTCCCACTCAAGATATCCGTTCGCATCCGCCTGCTTCCACCCTAAATATTTAGCCGTACTCTGACCGCTCTTGTAGAAGATAGACAGACTGGCAGAAGCATTAGGCGGTATCTTAACCCGGATCCTGCCCTGATCATTCGCTACTCCTGGATTTGGTTTCTCCAGAATCACAATAGTGCTATGGTCGTCTTCACCTGCTGAGCTGTCTTCATCGCCTTCCGCATCTGTATTCCCTATCCACAAGCGCTCCACCGCACTGGCCTCAAGCACAATGCGCTGATTCAGAAAAGGTACCTTCATCGGCAGCGCATAACTCACCACAAGTCCAAAGTATGGCCGCGACCCCGTCTTCAGGTCCGGGACAATCACATTCGAAACATGTATGCGGTCATAATCCAGCCAGTCTGTGGATAGATAAGGCTTCATTACAGGCTTGAGCGCTAGATCCAGTACGCCTTCTGATGCCTCTGCCTGTAGTTCCTGCAAAGGTTCTTCACCCCGCTTTACAGCTGCGCTAACCCAATCCGCTATTGGTTCAGGCAAATCTGCCACATAGCTGTCACTCCACTCTTCAAGTGAGAGCCGCGGAACGCTCCATTTATCCGTGGATGCAGCACCGTCCGAAGCCGCTCCCGCTCCGCCAGGACCACCGGCAGCATCTCCTTTCTTGTCCTCCCATTTCTGTGCTGCCAACGCAGCAGGGTACATATGAGTCGAGATCACTTTTACCGTATCCGAAGCCGTGCTCTGCAGCGCAGTTGAATATAAGGTCATTTGCACAATGAAGATCAGGAACAGGACAAAGAGCAGAAACATAGGAAGGACCATTGCGGCTTCTACTACCATACTGCCTTCAGATCCCGGATTTTTTTGCTTCCGATTCCCATACCCCACCTGGTTCCACCTCCCGCTAGTAAGAAAAATCAGCCTGCACAGTCCGGTAATATAATTTGCCCTTCACTTCACCGGAAAGACCTGTACCATAATCCAGCAGCTTCACCACTCCCGGCAAAAACCATAATGGCATAGCCATCTTGATATCCGCTGCTGTGTATGTATATTTCTCATCCAAGATGCTTCCTGTATTCAGCCGGATTAAGGCCAGCATACGCGACAATTGAACATCGCCCCCTCCATGCAGCACCAGAAACAGCCGCAGATAATCCCGGTAGCTCAGCTTGACAGGTATGTATTTGGACAGTGGAATTTCACCATTTTTACATAACAGCAGCATATCCTGTACTGCCTGCTCAACTCCGTACAGAAGTGCTGCTGCCAATATCAGCAGCGGATTGGCAAGCCCCGCACGTTCTGTAAATCCCTCCATGGTACGTATAGCCAGCCGCACTGCAAAAATCTCCCCGTAAGCTGCCGCTATATTCCCGGCAGGGTTATAAAATCCATACAGAATATACTCCAGCTCCTGGGCATTAGGATCAAGCTGATCCGCCAGCCTTCCTGCTCCTTCATTTACAGAGCCTGAGGCCAGACCGGCCAGCTGTGAAATATCAAAGGGAGGAAAATACAGCGCCGAATACTCTGTCTGAAATAGCCTGTCCCTGGCCCCCTCCAGCACATTGCCCATTGCAGCATAGAGACTGTCCACTTTAACCATAGAGGCGCTCCCGGCAGTATAGGGATTTTGATCAGCAGTCCCTGGCTCAGTTGGCTGATCCACTCCCGTGTTGAAAGCGATATTGTCGTTGTAATACTTATGCAGAGTCTGATAACGTTTCATAGCTTCCCCGGCGCTCGCGCCAAGACCGCGAATCTGATCCAGCAGCTTCATGGCCTCGCTAAGCTTGCCTTTAGCTTCCTGCTCCACTTGCTTGCGCTGGTTATCATATGTGCGATGTGCTTCAATTTGAGCACTTTCGGAAGCAATCAGCGTCCCCGCGTTTCCATAATTGCGCAAATAATTATTCACCGCTTCCGAAGCGTTGAGAATACTGGCATTCATGCTGGAAACGTCGGCATTAAGTCCCGAAGCCGGGCTCAAGCTTCCTGGCAAAAGAACCACCTTCGGTACCACGGCCTGTGAAGCTGTCAGCTGTGCTGACAAGCTATTTTCCATCGTGCTGACCTCGTTTGCCGTGAGGATAAGCGAATCTTCCTGCTCGCGCAGCTTTTTAATGGGATCTGCACTTAACTCAGCTGAAGTGTCCGGGATATCCCAGTCTCGGGCTGAATTCTGCGCATCGTCCGGCCCGCTGTTTCGTGACTGCTCAAGCAGGCTTTTCATTTGGGCATTCAAAGTTTTCGCCCGCTCCAGCGCAGCTGCCGCCTCCTCCAAATAACGCGATTGTTTCTCTTGATAAGAAGCCTGTGCATCAGGAAACCGGGCAAGTAGTTCACCGGATTGCTGTATATAAGCCGCCAAAAGCCCCTGGTACTGTGCAGACCTTTTCTCATCACGATACAAATCAGCATAATATTTGCCCACATAGTCGCCGTACATAGCCGCAATATCCGCAGCAGTGCCAATGGTGCCTAAGGTAGCGGGTATGATTCTACCACCAGGTGGATTCATGATCAGCTCCTGCAGTGCTTGTCCACTCTCCCCTGCCTGCTTCCGCGACTTCAGCATCTGATCCAGTGCTTCCTCACGCTCATCATATAAAGGCTGAAGCTTGCCGAGCACCTTGGTTGTCCGTGAAGCCTCACCCATGGCCGCAGACAGCGGCTTGAATTTTCCGGCCAGCTCCAAGGCGAAATCAATCGGCGCCTTGTACTTCATCTCTTCCACAATCTGCCGCCGGAAAATGTCATAGCTTCCAAGCGGGCGGCTCCAGCTTAAGGAGGAGGAATCCAGACCCAAGGGCAGAAGATTAAATGAATCACCGCGCCAGCTCTCATACAGATTATCATTCAGTACACCGGCCAAAAGCTGATCACCGTCATTGCCGCCATAGGCGAACAGTCCGTATTTATCTTTCAGTTCGATATCATATGAAGACATTACTGAGCGGACTGCAGCTCTGGCCAAACGCTCTTCCTGGACGTTTACAGCCGCAATGCGCGCATAGTCAATTAGCACTGCGGTAAATAGAAAGACAAATGCCAGCACCATAATTAAAAAGATAGAGACTGAACCTTCGGATCGGGTATACCTGCTGACCATGTATCTTACCACTCTTTCAAAAGTATGCCCTTTCTCTGCCTTCAAGCGTGTCATATCCTCCTTTCGCGCCTCAGTTGCTGCTCCATATTCATTAGGAATTAAGCTAATTCAACTTGTTTAATGTAGCTTGCTCATCATGACGGCAGCATTTTTCTTGTCCATGCCTGTCCCTGACTTGACACTATCCGCATTACCCTTGAATTTGGCTCCATAATAACGCATAAGATCAACGGTGCGGATGAATTCAACAGGTTCAGCAATTACGGACCGGGCCTGCACCACCGGCACTGCCTTGTCAGACAGAATTTCGTCCAGCACAGGCAAATTCAGTACCCGCTTCAGCTCTGCGCTTACTTTACGGCCCGTAAGGCTATACGCATAGTTCATCTCTCCTGGCATATTTGCCGGAACCATAGCGGATGCATGCGTAAGCTTGACCACAGGCAGAGTGCCCCCATCCCCGGCAGCAGGCAGCGTAATAGCTGCTCCGCCCTCTGGCGCACCGATACCGAACAAAGAGGAGAGCAGAGCGTCGTCGCCAATACGCCAATAGAGAGAATCATATTCGCCAATGACGTAAGAACCCTTCGTTTCTTTATGGCTGTTATCCCAATTGTAAGCAGCGCGTTCCGTAGCGGCTGAAGCCACCTGCAGGAGCATCGACTTCTGGTAGCTGTACAAGCAGAAGAACAGCAGCAGCATAGTGATGCACATAATGATCGGCAACAATAGTGAGGCTTCAATAGTAAAGCTGCCCTCGTCTTTCCGGAGTGTGCTCACTCAAAAACTTCCTGGCTCTTTTCACCCGCTGTAGCAATCAGATCTTTTACGACCTTCACAATTTCCGTACGGAATATTAATACTACTGCAATCAACACAGCGATGATCATAATCATCTCCAATGTACCTAGTCCTTCCTCATCCTTCCAAAAGCGCTTTACAGCTTCCACCATCATTGAACTCATACACAGCTTCCTCCTCTACATTTTGAGCATCATGAGCGCCGGTGCTCCCACCAGCACAATAACAATTAAAAAGATGACCACCATCGGAAAAACCAGCTTCGAGGAAGCCTGTTCCCCGCGCGTCCGGCTGACAGACTTCCGCTTCTCCCAGAGTATCCGCGAGAGGTCACGCAGCGACAAGACAAAATCTGCTCCGCCCCTGCGGTAATTAAGCAGAACAGTGGTAGTGAACAAAGAAACCTCCTGTACCGCACAGCGTTTACTGAAATTCTCAAAAGCTTGCTGAAACGAATAGCCGCTGTCCCACTCGGCAGTCATTTTGTGCAACTCCTTGTAAAGCGGATGTGCCATGTCCCCTTTGCGGCTTTCCACACAACGGATGATTGCTCTCTGCACCGTCTCACCTGCACCTACCAGGAGCACGATGCTGTTCAGCAGTTCCGGCAGCTCAAGCATGATATTCTGCTCCCGCAGACGCACCTTCTTATGCAGGTCACTGACCAGGGCAAACGGCAATATTACTGCCAGCATCCCTCCAAGTGCAATCCCGGCTTTCTCCCCGCTAAATAGCGCGTACGCACATCCAGCTGTCAGGAAGAGCCAACTGTAGGTGATCATTTCTCCCATGAAAAGCAGTGTCCGCTCTGCGCTGTAACGGTTGCCGTAGGTCCGCTGAAGTGAGCGCTGGATCCGGAACATGACAGCTGGAATGTGGCTTCCAAGCTTCCAGGTGTCGATCAGCCAAAGGAAGGGTTCACCCAGCCGCCGCAGGCGCAGCCCTTCCATTGGGAGTGAGCGTAGCCCGGAGTAGCGAGAGCCGCATTTCAGGAGGAGCAAACCCCAACCAAGTGTCAACACCAACGTGATGGTGCCGCTTAGCCAAATCATTTATTTCACCTCCTTTACAGTGGAATATTCATGATTCTGGAAGTCCACAGATAACACAGAAACAGCAACCCGAGAGCAAGTGTAGATATCGCTATACCTGCACCTGTATACATAGGTTCCATATAATCCCCTGCTGTCAGACTCATGAACATCACCATAATGAGCGGGGAAACCAGTAAAGCCTTGGCCTCGAATTTTTTCTGGGCGATGCTGACCGCTATATCTTGTTGAATATCCAGCTTCTCTCCGATAATGGTTGAAGTACGCCTCACGATCTCTACCAGGTCACCTCCAGTCCGCTTGCACACGGAGAATACATCAGCGAACCGTTCGACATCTTCCATGCCCGCCCGCTTGCTGAAATCCTCCAGTGCTTCTTCTACCGGCTGGCCATACTCCATTCGCGTGCAGATAATATTCAGCTCGAAGATCATATCGCCTCCCCCCTCGGGGTCGAGCATAAGCAGATCCTGCACCGCTTCACGAAATGCATTCTCAACAGAGCGGCCGGCCGACAGCGATGAAGACAGCGAGAACAGCATTTGCTTGAATTGCAGATTAAGGGCAGTACGGCGCCGCCGGTGCAGGTAGTCACGCAGCAGCCGTGGAGCATATACCCCGCCCGGCACCAGCAGACAAGACAGCAGCCCATTGTGATAAAAAAGGTATCCTATTGCCCATAGCAGCGTTCCGCCAGTCAGCATCGCCGTGATCTTTTGCAAGGAGGTTAGGACGTACACCGTATAATCTGGCAGTTGTGCCTCCGCTCCGGTATCACGCAGTCCTTGCGGCTTTTGTCTCAATGAGATCAGAGCACTTCCTCCTTCTTATCAATTCCGGCCATTCTGAGTTTGCCGGTATGCAGCATCGGATTCCCGCTGGGGATCAGTCCCCCTTGGACCCGCCCGTTCCTCTCACCTGTTTCACGGAATTCATACAGCGGATTAAGCACCACCTCCCCTTCCTGAACCCCGGTAACCTCACAGATTTCCACCACCCGGCGTGAACGGTCACGCAGACGCGACAGATGCACAAAAATATCAATTGCGGAGCCAATCTGCTGCCGGACTACTGCCACGGGCAAATCGGCTGCACTGAGTACCATCGTTTCGAGACGGCTGAGCATATCCTGCGCACTGTTAGAATGGCCAGTACTGAGTGAGCCATCATGTCCAGTGTTCATCGCCTGCAGCATATCAAGGCATTCTGCGCCCCGGACCTCGCCGACCACAATGCGGTTCGGCCGCATCCGGAGTGAGGAGCGAATCAGATCACGGATGGTGATCTCGCCGCGGCCTTCCGTATTCGCATTTCTTGTTTCCAGGGAGACGAGATTCGGTACAGTCACGATCTGCAGCTCCGCTGAATCCTCTACAGTGATCACACGTTCCTGCGGCGGAATGAATTGCGACAAAGCATTCAGGAAGGTGGTTTTGCCCGAACCGGTGCCACCGCTGATGAAAATATTGTATTTGGCCACCACAAGCATCTGCAGCATTTCCGCTGCTTCCGCGCTTATTGCTTCCCGGCGGATCAGCTCATTCATCGTCATCGGGGCTTCGGGAAACTTGCGGATTGTCATTGCCGGCCCCTTCAGTGCTACCGGCGGCAGAACGATATTGACACGGGAACCATCCTTCAGCCGCGCATCAACGATTGGCGAGGAATCATTAACCACCCGGTTCACACCCGATACTACGGACTGGATAATATCCTCAAGCCGGCTTCTGGACTCAAAAGCCAGCGGCAGACGCCGGATCTGCCCCTCCTCCTCTACGAAGATTTCATCATGACTGTTAATCATAATCTCGGTGATGGCCGGATTATCCACCAGCGGCTGCAATACATCCAACCCCCGGAAGGAGTCGAACAGCTTCTTGACCAAGGCATGTTTCTCTTGAGCCGTCAGATGCTGCAGGTTGTCCCGTGCAAGAATCGTCCGCTCAATATACGCGGTAAGCTCACGGTTGCCTACAGCAGACGTCAGATCCAGCCCGGAACGAATGTCACTGCGCAGCGACCTGAACATTTCTTCATTCATATACATTCCCGGTAAAAACATGCGGCAGCGCCGGTTCAATGATTTCCGAGCACACCTGCTGCACTCCGGCCGTGAATTGCGGGGAATTCAGGCACAGCTCCACATGATGCTGTATGGCCCATGATGGGATATAAGGAAGCACAGCATCCATCTGCATCCCTTCAGGAAGAATCCCCGCGTTATGTGCATCGGCTGCGAGGTTCATGACAAACCTGCTTTTGACGGGTACCTCCTGAAGCATGCCAGAATGCAGATTACTGCAGTGACCCAGCCACCCGGCAGTCTTATGGTGACTGGTCTTAGCACCTGTCAATACCCAGAGCAGAAGTCCACATCTTTGCAGAACTGCCTGGGTTTGCTCCTCCTCAAGGGCTCCCGTATCAACAATGACAACATCATAGCGTCCTGCCCCGGACAGCTGCTCCAGAACATCCAGCGTATCCGTACGTGTCATCTGCAGTTTTTCCTTAAGATTCTCTACCGGTCTGAAGGCTTCACTCCTTAGACTCTCGTGTCTGATTACATACCTTTCAAGCTCCAGCTGTGTCTTCACTTTGCTCCCTTCCCCTTCATTCGCCTTCAGTTCATAGAGCAGCCGCTCCAGACCGGGGGCGTTTCCGTCCGGCACCCGCAGGAACAACCCGCTGCTGTCCACACTCTCTAGATTCAGATAAAAAACGGATAGTCCCAGCCCTCCAAGCTGCTTGGCCAAGTTGAGCGCAAGCGTGGTTTTGCCGCTGCTGCCACTGGCTGAAACGACTCCAATCAGCAGTGTCTCCTCCTTGGAGATGGACGCCGTTCTGCTCCGCTTCACATCGCACAGCTGTAGAATGGCATCCAGCAAAGAAGGAAGCGATTGATACTTTTCAATCACTTGTCCCCCCGCCAGATTTCCGGAAGGTTTGCCGCGGACGTCCCCTGCATCGCTGAGAACCGCCCACGGAATGGTACTCTTCCCCTCCACCAGCCAGGCCTCGATGAAAGAAGGATCTGCTACCACAGCATCCGGCACCTCCTCCCCCTTCATGAATTCCATAAAAGTATCCAACCGGCTGAAAGCGCTGATCCGCAGCATTCCTCCATATTCACTATGGTGAATATAGTGCAGCAATGGCTCAATGTATTGACTCTCCCGCACTGCAAGTACGATTCTTGCCGCCATGCTCCCTCTCTCCTTTCTGCATAAAGACAGCAAAAAAGCACCGCCAATAACCGTGGGATACGGTCATTGAACGGTGCTTCCGTTACTATTCCTATAATTTACAGCAATAGTAGCATATATATAAGAGTACAGCAATAGCTTTTTTTCCATTACCTCAAAATCCCACGAACTCCCATATCCAGTGCTGGATATTCCCAAGTTTCCTATCCCCCTGTATAATTCATACGTTCATCATTTACCTAACTCAAAACCATAACAAAGGGGATTTACACCACATGAAATTCGTACCCGGTTTTCTTGCAGTTCTAGCCTTATCCGGTGCCATCACCGTATCGGCAGCAGCAGCATCAGACCAACCTATCACCGTAACGATCGATCAGCAAAAGCTGAACCTAAGCACCAGTGCACCGGTCAAAGACCATGATGCCATCCTCGTTCCTATGCGTCCTATTTTTGAGAAGCTGGGCCTCAGCCTGGTATGGAATGCCAAGACAAGCACGATTACAGCCTCCAAGGAGGGCCTGACGATCACCCTGCAGCTTGGCAGCAAAAAAGCAAGTGTGAACGGGACTGTGAAGCAGCTCACTTCCGCACCCAAAATGATCAACAACGTTACCTATGTCCCTCTCCGGTTCGTAAGCGAAGCGACAGGCAACAGTGTCACCTGGAATGCTAAAGCTAATACCGTAGAAATCAAAAGCAATCAGAGCAGCGCCGTGACCAAGGGAATCTCGGAGCTTTTTGATAAATACACCAGCTATTCCAACAAAAATGATTTCGCCGGATTCCTGGGTCTGATTGATCCGAAATCACCACTTGCCGCAGCAGCCCCTGCACTCAAAGAGCAGATGGAAAAATCTGATACCACCACAGCGATTGCAAAAATGGACATTATCGATGTTCAGGCAAAGGAAGCAACGGTGGACGTTGTGGAAACAACCGTTAGAAACAGCGGAGCCTTTACACCTAACAGCACCGCGGAGTATATTTATTCACTTACTAAGAATGCTGGCGGCTCCGACTGGCTGATCAGCAATGTGCAGATTAAGGCCATCAAATACTCCCTGCCTGACGGCACACTTGAAGCCAAACCTCCTGTTCCCGCGGCTGATGAAGATCAAATCAAGGCTGTGCTGCAGGCCAATACAGATTTCTCCAACAAAGAAGACCTGAGCGGCGTACTGTCTACAATAGACGAATCCTCACCAGCCTATGCACAGAGCGAACAAACCTATAAGCAGCTTTTCGCCGCTTATGATTTGGAGTCCGCTGTGGAATCTTCCAAAATCATTTACTACAATAATAACGAGGCCGCCATCTATGCCGTATTAACATCCAAAAAGCTGAAGGGGCCACAATTCACCGATTACCGGGCAGAAACCGTGACAACCGTCAAGAAATCAGCAGATGGCAAATGGAAGCTGGTTCAAACCTACAATCTAAATATCGAACCGCTGACCAAATAGGCTAAATGGACAATTTCCTGATATAAAATGAAACGCAGCAGACTCCCTGCCGGGAGCATCTGCTGCGTTTTTATTTGGAACCATAACCCCTCACAGAAACCGTTGGCGGATCTCTGGCGTTGGGACCAGGCACTGATCATCCCGGCCGAACCAACGGTAACGGTTCCTGGCTACAAGTCTGTACAACGCACTACGAAGCGGCCGGGGGACAACAATGAGCAGATAAGCAGCCTTCCAAGGAAAACGAAGCCTGCGCATGATCCGCAGCACCGCAGCTGACTCCGTATAGAAGACCCCATCCTCAACCAGAACTACCGTGCTTAGCTGACCAGGCACAATACCGCTGGCACTCAACAGTTGATGAGAAACCTCGCTCTGCAACGGGGCAAATAGAAACCTGCCTTTGGGATCGCGCGGAATAATAAACCGGACCATACCTTGACACAGATGGCAGACCCCGTCGATCAGCACAACAGATTTGTCCTTCATCATAATTCCCCTCTGCTCTTCCTTCATTGCCCTCTCCCCCTTCCGTTAGTCACAGTATATCCAGAACTATGCTTAGAAAAAAACAAAAGCGCGGGATAAGCTCCCGCGCCGTCATGATCCGTCCGTTTAAGTTATTCTGCGATTGCCTTGTCGATCCATTCGTCCCCGAGCATTTGCCCTTCGAAATCAGCTGTGAAAGCCTCCATGCATTTACAGATGAAGTCTTTGCGGCATACCGGACATGGTGTCTTAAGCAGGCGGCTGATGTTCGTCATTTTCCATTCCGGAAACCGATTGTAGAACGCGCGGCACTCCGTTCCGTCAGCAAGCTTGATAATGAACTCGTACAATCCTTCCTTATCGTTGCTGCTGGCTTTGGTCACATTCGTAATATTCGGTCTGTAAGACATCTTCATCACCCATTATTTAAATTTTTGGTAGTTAATAGCACACGCAACATTAACAGATACTTAGACATATTAAAGAATTTTAGGGGTGATGTCAACCAAAGCAGACTCTCTGGACTTGCATTTATGCGTTTACCTGAATTTCCCGACTCCATTTAGACATTATTTCCAGAAACTTTATATATATGCCATCCATTTAGGGGGAACACCAAAAAACCGGACATATCTGTCCGGCTTAAATTAGATATAAACATTACTGTCTGCAAGCCACTCCTTACCATTGTTACAGCACGTTAAGTTCAACCTCTATATTGCCGCGTGTTGCCTTAGAGTAAGGGCAGAAGGCATGAGCCTTCTCGGCCAAATCCTCCGCCTTCGCACGTTCAATTCCGGGCAGGCTCACATCCAGTCTTACGGCCAGTTTGAAGCCTCCGTCGCTCTCATCCTTGCCGATCAGCACATTGGAAGTCACGACGACATCCTGAAGCTTCACACCCTCTTTACGGGCAATATTCGCCAGCGCACTTTCATAACAAGCACCATAGCCTGCAGCGAACAGCTGCTCCGGATTTGTACCCATGCCCCCCGAGCCACCTAGCTCCTTCGGCATTTTCAAATCATGCTTGAGAGCACCGTCCGAGGATTCCACTGAACCTTCGCGTCCGCCCCGTACCGTAGCTGAAGCCGTGTATAATGCTTTCATTTTCAATGCTGTCATCGCCTATCCGCTCCTTTTCAAGCCAAATTTTTACTTCCGCATACTTCTAACTTAAACCACTGGCACATTTTGAAACGAATACGCAATATTGTTACAGCCTTTTAGCTTGCTTCTTTTAATAAATAGTGTAAAATTAAATTGTGATAAATGAATGTTCGGGAGGAATTATCCATGAGTATTTATGATTTTGAAGCAAACACACTGCGAGGCCAGGAAGAATCACTGTCCAAGTACAAAGGTAAAGTGCTGCTCGTCGTCAATACAGCCAGTAAGTGCGGATTCACTCCTCAGTATAAGGGTCTCCAGGAAGTGTACGATAAATTTAAGGACCGCGGTTTTGAAGTGCTTGGTTTCCCCAGCAATCAGTTCGCCGGCCAGGAGCCGGGTGAGAGTGAAGATATTGCAGAGTTCTGCGAGATCAATTACGGCGTAACCTTCCCGATGTACGAGAAAGTTGATGTAAAAGGCAACGAAGCTCATCCGTTATTCAAATACCTCTCCAAGGAAGCACCAGGCGTACTGGGCTCTAAGAGCGTCAAATGGAATTTCACCAAGTTCCTGGTTGATCAGGAGGGTAGGGTGCTGAAACGGTTCTCCCCGCAGACTACGCCGGATCAGATTGAAGCGGATATTGCCAAGCTGCTTGGAAAATAACCACCGCGTAAACAAAAGAGACTCTATCTCCCGGTGCCTTGGGGGATAGAGTCTCTTTTTGATACGGACTATATACTTTTCCTCCACATTATCCTTGATAAAAAAATGCCTGATGTTTAAATTCCTCCCACTTCGGAGTCTTGAATGCAGAACATAACCCTTCACTTTGGTAGTAAGAGATCGCTCCAGTCAACTGCTCCAGATTACATGGATTCCCTGTGCGATTCATTTCACCGATTATTTCTATCGTCTTTTCAACGGTGTTCGCCTTCACAAAACAATTCAGACATTCCCAGTACAGCCTTGGTTCTTCCTGTAATGCTTGTTCCAAATAAATTCCCCACTCATACCACCCGTACTCGTCTAAATCAGTCAGGTTTTCTATGGGCAATTGCTTTGGAGCCAACATTGGTGGATACGCACAACCACTCTACGATGTTATAACCTTTGTCAAAACAGGATTGAACGACTGCTGAAGCAGCCTTGCTGGCTAACCCCATTTTTCTGTAGCTGGAATCCGTGTGAATTCCCACAGCAATTCTGTCTCTGGCATAACAGTCGCTTATGGACCAACTGACGATTGTATCCTGATAACGAATATAGCAGCCGCAACCTGCTTTATCCAAATGCTCATCGCTCCCCCATGCCTCTACCCAATCGTAAATTTTGTCTGCGTTCACGTAGTTTTTATGCCGAAGCACCTTCAGATCAACCATTTCCAAAACATAACCTTCAGGCAGAGAAAGATCAGCCGGAGTAAACTCTTCGCGGGTTAAGGTGTATCTATGTCTTGTATATTCCCTAATAAACTTGTTGCAATGAACGCTCGGTATCTTTATTCTCCATTCTTCGCTATCTGGGGTTACTTGATCAGCATGATGTCATCGGATAATACGGGTGCACCCGGGAATAGTCAAGCGATCCTCTGGTTACAAACGCCGGAAAGCAGTTCTGCTGTCTGCCCCGCATCTGGTTTCTGAACTACTGGATCGGGCCATCGCTCCTATCGTGTCGAAAGAAGTAATGTCTAACCAGGCATAACGTTAATAGGCCACTCTCAAAGAGTGACCTTAATGATTAACTGGATAACTTAGCATTAAAGAGGGGTTTAAATACGTTAAATGAGAAACAAAAAAACCCTTGCTATGCAAGGGTTTCCTTTCGAACAAACAATATGCGGTAGAGAGGACTCGAACCTCCACGGGTATACACCCACTACCCCCTCAAGATAGCGTGTCTGCCATTCCACCACTACCGCGCGGTGTGTACTTTAACTAAAGCATTGTTTGAGGCCAACACTCAATATTATAAATTGATTCTTACGAAAAGTAAAGCTACCGTGATTAAGAATTTTCTTCCGTTCCTTTTTGCTTGCGGTATTGGGTGAAGGCGATATATTCCTTAATGAAATTCTGCTCTTCAGGCAACAGTTCATTACTTTGGCAATTCAATTGCCGAATTTGTCCAAAAAAATATTCCTCCGAACCTTCACGCACCATTTCAGGTGATTTTTTGCCTAAGATTAGCCAATCCAGGCTCACATGAAAAAAAGCCCCGATTTCGATCAGCTTATGCGTCCCGGGCGTTGACTTGCCCCTCTTCCAGTCTCCCATATTTCCTGTACTTATATTCAACTGTTCGCAGAACGATTTCTTGGTGATCCCCTTCTGCTTAATCAAGTATTCAATTCGTTCGTATATGGACTGCATATGCCAACCGCCTTCCACTATATTTAAAAACACTTAATTGCGTAATTATTATTGTAAAATGACGTAAAAAAGTATATAATTAACTATTATTATGTCTTATCCCATTATATCATACGGCTGGATAGTCGATAAGAGGTGAGCCCCTTTTGAACAGCAAACGTCCCATAACCCCCTACGGCTGGGCAATCAAACAGCGGCTAACAGAGCTGCATCTGGACCAGAAAAAATTCTGTGAGATTTATGATATCCCACCTTATCGCCTGTCCAACCTGATCCATGGCACGCGTAGAGCTGAACGCTACCGGCGCCAGATTTCGGAGCTTTTGGGCCTGCCCCCATCTTAGCTTTTTCCTGCCGTGGAACCAGCCTGTCTCTATACAAAAAAGACCGCTCCTATCAGACGTAATATCTGATTCAGGAGCGGTCTATTGTGACTGTATGCGGTAGAGAGGACTCGAACCTCCACGGGTATACACCCACTACCCCCTCAAGATAGCGTGTCTGCCATTCCACCACTACCGCATATGGTGACTCGTATGGGATTCGAACCCATGTTACCTCCGTGAAAGGGAGGTGTCTTAACCCCTTGACCAACGAGCCATGATTGATAACTTATGTGTTTGTCACAACAAAAATGAGTATATCAAACACTGCGGATTTTGACAAGAAGTTTTTTTTGAATCAAATAGCGGGGAGCTGCATCCGTCTGAAATCTGTCCTCCCCGCTACTTTCACTTCCCGCCAAAAAGATATCGACCTGAGCCTTCGCACTTAGTTTCGACCTCCGGCAGCGGCCAACACCTCTATGCCATTAGCGGCTTCATAGCCCAGACTTTGCGCTACGGCCAGATTGGTCACATACCCGGCAGCCACGTTAATTCCACTGGCCAAGGCAGCATTGTTCAATGCAGCAACATGAATGCCCAGATTAGCGATCTGCAAGGCATAGGGGATCGTCACATTCGTAAGCGCCAGTGTCGAGGTCCGTGCCACAGCGCCCGGCATATTAGCCACAGCATAATGGACAACTCCGTGCTTCACATAGGTCGGATTCTCATGGGTTGTGATCCGGTCAATCGTTTCAATTGAACCGCCCTGATCGACTGCAACATCCACAATGACAGAACCTTCCGCCATTCGCTGCACCATGTACTCCTTCACCAGCTTGGGTGCCCGGGCACCCGGAATGAGCACAGCCCCAATAAGCAGGTCCGCTTTGCGGACAGCTTGTTCAATGTGATAAGAATCAGACATGAGGGTAACCAGACGACCGCCAAAAATATCATCGAGAACCCGGAGCCGGGTCGCATTCACATCCAGCACGGTAACTCTTGCTCCCAAGCCGAGCGCAACCTTGGCTGCATTGGTACCCACAATGCCTCCACCTACAATCACCACCTCACCAGGCTGAACACCTGGAACGCCGCCAAGCAGCACACCTTTGCCGCCATGCGGCTTCTCCAGCAACCCCGCTCCAATCTGAACCGCCATCCGTCCGGCTACTTCGCTCATGGGAATGAGCAGCGGCAAGGAGCCATCCTCCAGTTGGACCGTCTCATACCCAACCGCTGTTACGCCACTCTCCACAAGGGCAGCAGTCAATCCGGCTTCCGGAGCCAGATGCAGATAGGTGAACAGGATCAACCCCTTACGGAAATAACCGTACTCTTCGGGGAGCGGTTCCTTCACTTTTATAATCATATCTGCCTTGCTCCACACTTCAGCCGCGGATTCCACAATTCTCGCGCCCTTATCCAGATACTCACTGTCTTCAAAGCCACTGCCCGATCCCGCACATTGCTCAACGAACACCTCATGGCCTGCTCTGCGGAGAGCATCAACTCCAGCCGGAGTGATAGCAACACGATTCTCGTTGTTCTTGATTTCTTTGGGTACGCCGACAATCATTTTATAGCCTCCTTAGATGTTATGAGAGTATAAGCCTACAGTGTATTAGGATGCGAAAAGAAAGGCCCACTTATGAGCCTTTCTTTTCAGCAGTCAGGTTTATTTTATCATATGCGCAAGGTCAGTTTAAGGATTAACCTTCGTTTCAAATGTTTGCTTACCGTCAACGAATTTCAGAACAACTGCTGCTTTTACCGGATCATGTGGTTCGTTCAGCGTAATGTGTGTACTGTTTTTTCTCCATAATGTCCGGGAAGCCACGCAGCGGCTTGTAGTCCAGCCGTTCAATCGTTATATCCGATGGATTGCATCAACAGGTTATTTATCGGAGGAGAGGGAAATGCCAAGAATTCTGTCAGAAGGCTAAAGACAAAAAAAAGAACCTCCGCCGGGAAGTTCTTTTGCATGAAATGTATTCAGAACGGAGAGAGAGGGATTCGAACCCTCGCACCGCTTACGCAGTCTAACCCCTTAGCAGAGGGTCCCCTTATAGCCACTTGGGTATCTCTCCAAGAAAATGGCTCCCCGAACAGGACTCGAACCTGTGACAACTCGATTAACAGTCGAGTGCTCTACCAACTGAGCTATCAGGGAACATTCACATGAACAAGGAATAATTTATCATGATTTTGTAGTCTAGTCAAGCTTATCGCACTATTTTGATATCGTTTTCAGGAGCGGGATCAACACCACTCCCCATCTCCCGGGATCTTGACTCGATCCAGCAGTCCCTCCTGCTCCAGCCGGGCTGTAAGTTGTTCACGGGTAACCAGGCAATGGTTGATGGCCTCCATATGCACAGCAATCACAGATGCTGCAGGCGAATAGTTGCATAGATCCACAATATCCTGCTCATTCATCGTAATATGACCTCCGGTCAGAAATTGCGCCCCTCCCCCATTGACGACAATCACCTCCGGTTTATGTTCATCCAGAGCCTGTTTTACTTCATCGCACCAAATCGTGTCACCGGCTACATATAAGACTGGCTCGCCTTCGGCTCGGAACACAAAACCTGATACCTTACCCATAAGCTCACCAATTTCTCCTATGCCATGCCGGCCTCCGGTCCGCATCAGCGTCACGTTCTGAAAGTTCATCCCCTCATTGTTCCCAATCACAGATACATGTTCAAAACCCTGCTCCGCGAAAGTCTCTCCATCCCCATCCTGGCACAGAACCGGAAGCTCGTGTGGCAATAGAGACACTGCGGCTCCGTCCCAATGATCCCGGTGCAGATGTGTGACCAGCACAGCATCAGGTGTAAGCCACTGCTGAACCGGCCCCGGCAAAGGCACCAAGGGATTATTGCGTGGATTTGCGGTATTCGGAATAGGCGGATTCGCCTCTTTTTCACTAAGCATAGGATCAACCAGAAAAGAAACTCCGCCGTATTCCAACCATAATGCTGCGTTGCGGATAAGCTGTATTTTCATCATAAACCCTCTTTCATCCATTCTGTCTTCTGCTACAATCTAAGTATAGACGCGACTTCAATCAGAATACATTGTGCGGCGAAAGAGATTCACCAGATCTGCTTTCACCCGGAAAGGATTCTCGTATAAATGGATAACTACTCAATAGATGATATAGACTACAGAATCCTACAGTATATAATAGAAGATTCCCGGTTAACCCAGAAGGAAATTGGGGAGAAAATTCACATGACCGGGCAGGCTGTTGGCGCCCGAATCCGCAGAATGCGGGAGCTGGAGATTATCGAGGGCTATACGGTGCGATGGAATCCGCAGAAGCTTGGACAGAACATCCACGCTTTTATAACTGTGTTCCTCAGCTCCAACAAAGCGCATCCGCCTTTTCAAAAATTCGCCCATGAACATGGAAATGTGGCCGAGCTGCACCGGGTTAGCGGTGAAGGCTGCTACTGGATGCGAGTATACGCCAAAGATCAAGAGGAACTGTCAACTTTTCTGGACCTGCTGCTGGAGTTCGGCAACTATCGGGTTAATCTGGGAATGGGCAAGCTGAAGTAGCACATCATATAATAATTACATGGAGGCAAAGATGAAAAACAAGATTGATCCACCCCAAATTAACGACCGAGATTCCCTACAGTCACAGCAAATACATACTCTCACATCAAAGGAAGAAATCAGCCAATGCCTCATCAGCGACTGTCTGATTGAAGATCAGGAAGCGGCCAGGGTCTCGTTCGATAAAGTGATTTTCCGGAATGTAACGATTGCTGAATCTACACTGAACGCCATTGAACTGACGGATGTTATATTTGAAAATTGTGATCTGTCTAATGTGAATTTCAGTGACGCTTTTGTGCACCGGACAGAGTTTCGGAATTGTAAACTGACCGGAACCGATTTCAGCAGGGGACGGTTTCAGAATGTCCGGATGGTGGATTGTATCGGGGATTTCGCCAGCTTTCGCTTCGGTAAATTTAAGGGGGCGGCTTTTGCGAACTGCCGGTTGGTCAGCAGCGATTATTACCAGGCGACCCTGAATCATGTAGAATTCTCGGAATGCGAAATCGATCAGGCCACCCTGGCGGGCTGTAAATTAAAAGAAATCGATCTTAGCGATTGCAGCTTCTCCGGTCTGAATGTCGACATTGAAGATCTTGCAGGCTGTATCATTTCCGCAGAACAGGCAGCTTCTTTTGTTGGACTTATGGGCCTGATCATCAAGACCGACCCCGAACTCTAAAATTTCCCTATTTAGCTCTCCCTTGGCCTTCTTCCAGGGCAATCAGCTTGAGCTTGCCGGCACAATTGCCGCAGCGGTAGCGCTTCGGATCAGCCTTGCGTTTGCGCGGGTATTCGGTCGAACAGGCAGTGCAGACAAGTTTATACCGGTAAGGCAGCACCTTACGCCCCTTGGCTCCAGGCAGGGTCTGGCAAAACCGGCTTCCGCCGACCATGGCGAGCAGTTTTTTGAAATCGGCGTCCCGGTGCATATATCCCCGTTTTGCCAGGTGAAGATGATAATGGCACAGCTCATGCTTGATAATGCGCTCGGTCTCTTCACGCCCGAACATTTCCAGCTGCATCGGGTTGATCTCAATATTATGGCTCTTGGTAAAATATCTTCCTCCCGTTGTACTCAGCCGGCTGTTAAAGCTGGCCGAGTGCCGGAAAGGGACACCAAAGCTGTCCTGTGACACCTGCTCGATCCACTGCTGCAACTCTTCATTGGTCATTCTAGTCATCGTTTCTCTCACAAGTCCTCTCCACAGGAAAATTACGATCTCTACTTGAATTGTAACTTGCCCATAGGCTACACTGTCAAGAAGGAAGACAAGTTCGGAGGGAGAATGACTTATGCCGAAAATGCGGTATGTAATGTTGCAGCAGAAGCAGGAATTGCAGTTCGTGGAGATGCCGGAGGAGTATGCGTATCAGCTGAGCGCCCTCAATCTTCGCCTCAATAAAGAGATCGACAAGCTGACCGCGGTTAATGTCCCGGATCTGCCGCTTGCTATTGCGGAGTGTGATTCCCTGGAGCTGCTGCGCGAGGAGCACTCACTGGAATCCGGGCTGGCCTATATCAACCGGCTGGAGAGCGCTTTTTCATCCATTCAGGAGAGCAACTATCCGCTGATCTCGCTGTTGACCGAAATCCGCGCGCTTCAAGCCCAGCTTGAGCAGTGGTACGAAGAGGAAGAAGAAGGCGTACACTAGGGGCCGGTGAAATCCGGCATGCCGCTGCACCTTTGGGCGACTTCTCCCATATGCTATCTTACGTTAGCATGCAGAGGAGGGGTACTCTTGCCGCAGTGGCTCTGCCATCAGCTCATGAAGGCTTATTATAAAAAAGACCGGCGTCAGATTAAGCTGCTGAACGAATGCTGGTTTTTTTACCGCAATTCCGCCGAATCCCGTGACTCCATTCAGCGTGGAATATAAGGATCATTTCTAGCGTAAAACATATGAGTTCTTATATTTCAAACAAAACCCATCCCGAGGAATCCAGGATGGGTTTTTGCATTTTTGACTGCTCACTGAAATCACCTAGAACATCGGGAAGACGTATACGCTCCACTTCAACACTTCTGTCCTTGGTATTCGGCTCCATCATCAATCTCTCCTTTCGAATCTCTTGTTGATAGCATCCATTACCCCGCCCCTTTCCTGCTTGAAACAAACAGCCGCACCCCCGGTTCTCTCCATAGCCACGGAGAGCCGGAGTTGCGGCTCATAAAAGCACCTGATAGGTTTAATTGAAACTGCGGTTCGTGGGCCAGGAGCCCTGCAGCTTGCGGACCAGCACAATCTGACCGGTGTGATAGGAATCATGCAGAATCAGACTCATCACTTCTTCACCTGGAGCATGCCCGGAACCCCCCCAGTCATATGCGCCTTCCTCCAGCGCCTCAATTACTTCCCGCAGCGAAGCATGGATGTACTTCAGTTTGGCCACCGCTTGCTCCCAAGCTTCTTCCCCGCTGCCTGCTACACTAAAAGTAGCATCATTGCTCTCCACGTCAGGCAGCTTCGGCAATCCTTTGAGCTTTTTCAGCAGACGTTCCTTGTAATAGGTTAAATGGTTGACCGTCTCCCAGATGGAATTACCTGCTACTCCTTGCGGCTTCCAGATTGCCTGCTCGCTGGTTACACCTTCCAGTGCTGCGCTAAGCGGCGGGGCCCAATCCTCGATATCCATAACATAATCCCAGTTTTCCAGCAAAACATCACTGATCTTATTCTGCATGTTTTACCTCCTAGAGCATCCGTATAGTTTCTGTAGAACATGGCTTTCCTGAGCATCATCCGAAAATCGGTAACGACTTAAAGACATGGGTAATAGTTACCAAGTGGAAACGGCTACGCCGTCCTTATAAGGGCAGCATCCGTTTCAGCGAGAAAGAGAAAGATAATTTGTAACGTGAAACATATAAATTCTTATCTTTTTAGAAAATGTAGCATATTCTCCGCCACGGTTCAAGTAACTAGCAAATTTATATTTTAACTGTTACAATCATTGAAAAGGTGGGACTGGAAGGAGGGATGTACGGTGCTATGGGACGATTTCTTGAACAGTTATTGGCGGGATTGGCGGACAAGCAACCGTGGCGGTGACAAGGACAAACTGATGGATTCCGAATGGCTAGCCTCTTGGCTGGAGCGTCACTTACTTCAAGCAGAATTGCCGCTTAAGCCCGCAGAACTGGATCAATTGCAGCAGCTCCGGAGCTTGATGTGGGCAGAGGTGCAGATGCTAGTCCAGGTACATACAGTAAACCGGGGTACGCTGGAACAGCTGAACAGATATATGGACAAAGGGCCGGCCATTCGGCAGATCGTCTGGAATGACGCTGGCCTGGCGGAAGTCTCCCTTTTGCCGCAGCGCGCTGATTGGACACAGGTGATGGCGGAGATTGCGTCTTCTTTTGCCGCTGCGCTTGTGGAGAAGGACACCTCGCGCTTCTGCATATGCGAGAATCCGGACTGCCTATGGGTCTATTACGATGATACCCGCAACCGCTCGAAACGTTATTGCGACGATAAAATGTGCGGCAATCTGATGAAGGTCCGGCGTTTCCGGGCGCGCAAGAAGGCGGACACCGAATGACGTATCATTTGAACTCTTAAAACTGTGCCGTCCCAGATCATTTCTCCGGGAATTGGCGTTATGTAAATACCATGGATGAACCTGGGGTCATCACTTTGTTTTTGCCCGAGTGTTTCGCCGCATAGAGCAGTGTGTCCACTTCCTCAAACAGCTTCTCCTTGGTGGTTCCTTGCATGTAGCTCTCAAGTCCGATACTTACGGTGACCACCGCCCCGTCCATCTCTTCATGCGGAGTATCCGAGAGCCGCAGGCGAATCTTCTCCGCGATCTCTGCTGCCTGTTCAAAGGACTTCTCAAAAAGAAGTATGGCAAACTCCTCTCCGCCATAACGGGAGGCAATATCCGCCGGTGAGATAAGCTCCCGGATGACTTTGGCAACTCTCGCCAGAATAATATCCCCTGTACGGTGTCCGTATTTGTCATTGACCATTTTGAAATCATCGATATCAATCAGGGCCAGATGAAAGGGTGCACCTTGATCTCCGTACTCCAGTGCCTTGTCATAGAACTCATGGAAAGAAATATGATTGTACAGATCCGTTAACGCATCCGTTGTCGACAGCTTGCGCATGATCGCATTCTCGATTAACAGATCCTGCTTCGCCGTCAACGTTGCCTCCAGATCGCTAGCCAGCTCACGTCCGTTAATAATCATGATAATAGCTACCAGGGTACCCACCATGAGAAAAATCGGGATCGCAATCAGATCAAACGAACTTAGAAAATACTTAAACCAAAAATCCCATCGATAGAGCACAAAAAAGGCAACGGCCTGAAGTGCTGATGTAAATAATGTTAAGTCAAGCCTGTAAAAAATCGCCGAAGCGAAAATAGGCAGCAGCATAAGTGCTCCAATAATACGGATATCCATGTTCAGATGGATGATGATCATGGCAATAATCGTGCCAGCCATAAAAAGAGAGTAGAACGAATACTTAGAGGCGCTGTAATCAATCAATTGGGCTATGATCACCACCGCCGCCATCAGCAGAGTCGGATACAGCAGCACCTCAAAATAAAACTCATGCGCCCCTCTCTCATACGGCAGAAACCAAAATGCCCCTAGCTGGGCCAAAAAATGCAGGGAAATCACAAGCCAATAAGTCTGCAAAAAACGTTTGATCCACTTCGCCTGCCGATAGGCCGAGGAATCGGAAGGGTTCATGAATTCTCGTAATCTCAACACGGTCACCTGCTAATTCAGTTTGGACTGTTGCTGTACTAGTCATAGTATTTTACCATGATGTGCGGTATTTTTGATACTTGGCCGGTGAAAATCAAAGTTCAGTGCTATATACGATGTTTCAATCCACGCTCCTATGTAAGGAGCGACCAGCCCAGGCCATACGATCAATCGGTACATACTGATATTTCAATCCACGCTCCTACGTAAGGAGCGACGAGCCCTTCATTTCTGAGCAGTTCATACTCATGACATTTCAATCCACGCTCCTGCGTAAGGAGCGACGATGGAACGATATATGAATCAGTTCACCGGGTTAGCATTTCAATCCACGCTCCTGCGTAAGGAGCAACGAGCCGGTCCAGTCGCGCACCGTTGGTGCGTCTCCGATTTCAATCCACGCTCCTGCGTAAGGAGCGACCGGAGAGACCGAGCCGCTGAAGCAGCTGGGCGTATTTCAATCCACGCTCCTGCGTAAGGAGCGACGGTGAACGACTCGCTCCTTAATGGTGGTGTGGAATTTCAATCCACGCTTCTGCGTAAGGAACGACGGAATTACGCGAACAGACTACGCGACAAAAGGCATTTCAATCCACGCTCCTGCGTAAGGAGCGACGCTACTAATCTATGGACAGTTGAGCATTTAGGAATTTCAATCCACGCTCCTACGTAAGGAGCGACCTTAATGTGCGAAAATAGCGAAAGCACCCATCAATTTCAATCCACGCTCCTACGTAAGGAGCGACCTGGCATTGACAGCCAAGCAGCAATTATTCGTCAAGATTTCAATCCACGCTCCTACGTAAGGAGCGACACCTCCCCAGCGGGTGTTGGCTGTTGTCCCTTTAATTTCAATCCACGCTCCTACGTAAGGAGCGACGGGGCAAACACTAGCCCTATGAGTCCAGGCTGTATATTTCAATCCACGCTCCTACGTAAGGAGCGACTGAACATAATTTTCATGCAAATCATCAAGCAAGATATTTCAATCCACGCTCCTACGTAAGGAGCGACGAAACGCAATATAATATGACAGCCCCTGTGAATGCATTTCAATCCACGCTCCTACGTAAGGAGCGACGGCTGCCGGCATGACCTGTAATTATCGGTTGTGTATTTCAATCCACGCTCCTCACGTAAGGAGCGACTAGGCCGTCCTGCATGACTTCCTCATAGTTGTCTATTTCAATCCACGCTCCTACGTAAGGAGCGACGATTTGAGCCGGCTGTTTTTACACTCGAGACGATAATTTCAATCCACGCTCCTACGTAAGGAGCGACCTGGAACGGGATGGGGAAACATTGGTGTACGGGATTTCAATCCACGCTCCTACGTAAGGAGCGACCTTAGAGGCTCCAGGCGACCTGCAGGGGCGGTTGGAGATTTCAATCCACGCTCCTACGTAAGGAGCGACGAGGAGTTAAAGCCATTTATTGATGCCGTGATAATTTCAATCCACGCTCCTACGTAAGGAGCGACTCCCAACTTCATTTCTATTTCTTCGTTTTTGCGATTTCAATCCACGCTCCTACGTAAGGAGCGACTGCAGCAAAGGCAGATGATGTAACCAGGGCACCTATTTCAATCCACGCTCCTACGTAAGGAGCGACGCTGCATTCTTTGTTCCTGTCCATTTCAGCAATGATTTCAATCCACGCTCCTACGTAAGGAGCGACAGCGATTTCAGCCCAAATAAAGGATGAAAATACTTTTATTGTTAAAAACTGCTTAAATCTCAAAAAAATAAGCAATTAATTAGGATTCGGCTTATTTTTTTAGAAAATAATGTAATAAAATCAGTGCGAATGATCCGGGGATTTCATGTACACTATACATTCGCACTACAAAATCAGTGGACCTTCCAGGTCAATGGATTTCTTTATACCCACATGTTCAACTTTATTCTTATGATTATTGCCGAGTTGGTAAAACCTTAGGCTATCTTCATCTTGATCAATGATGGCCTTTAACTTTATTTTCAACTCGGCAAATTGTGTTGCATCCACAATACATTCAAAAACAGAATTTTGGACCCGCTGCCCATAATTTTGGCATGTTTTAGATACCTTGCGCAACCGGCTCTGACCTGCACTACTTAAGGTACTAACATCGTAAGTAATCAGCACCAACAGCTTATACACCTACTTCCATAAGAATGGAGGATACTCATCCAGGTCATTGCGTAAATGACGGGCCAATAGCAAAGCTTGAGCGTGTGGAACTAACCCCCATGAGATTTTCTCACCCAGATACGGATGCGTTATCATTTCTTGCTTTCTGTTCTGCCAGGCCGTCAAAAATTTCTTTCTGGCCTCATCGGTCATAATCACTGCCCCGTTTTCTTTTTTCAGAAAATCCGATTGATTTACCAGCCTTTTATTGATCAAGGATAAGACAAACTTATCTGCAAAAACACCCCGTAATTCCTCCATAACATCCAGCGCCAGAGAAACTCGCCCAGGCCGGTCCCGATGCAGAAAACCAACATACGCATCCAATCCAACAGCCTCCAAAGCGGAGGCTGTATCATGTGCCAACAACGTGTACGCAAAGGATAACATAGCATTTACATTATCTAGCGGCGGTCTGCGGGAACGAGAGCGGAAATAAAAATCCTCTTTTTGCTGCAAAATCATCTGATCAAACATTCTGTTATACGATATAGCAGCTTGCCCTTCCAGCCCTCTTAATCTATCTAATTGCTCACAAGTTCTCACCTCAAGGATTAAGGACGACAACTGTTGCGAGGTTTCTTTGAAATCCTCTACATTTACCCTGAGCGGGTAATCTCTTGTCATTCTTTCCAGCATCCATTTATGATTATAGATTTTCCCGATAATAAAATTGCGGGCTATCTTAGCTGAACAAATCTCATCTTCAGATAAGTTATATTGCTTCTTGCGAAGCACCACATTCCCCCGGCTCTGCCCGGTCACTCTTGCCAGACATTAGTTTATATCTATAACATCTCTAGCAAATTCACTCCACTTGGAACATCATCCTTATTTACAGTAATCGTATAGTGACTATAAGCTCTTGGTGGTTTAGTAGGATCTTTCAGTTCTGCATGTATCAATTCAAAAAGTTCTGCAGATGGTGCATTGCCCAATTCCGAATCATGTTTAAACACAATCAGCTTCCGTGCAGACATTTTCCCTCTAGCAGCAGAATGATCGTGCTCAAACATTTGTTTAAGCGCTTCGAAAAAAATTGAAAGATCATCCTCCGTGAATCCAGTCTTCTGCGCAAACTTCGCTGATACAAATCCCTCCAGCCGATATAAACCATAAGGAACTATATATTTGCGTCCCATAGTTCTATTCTCTGAAGCATTCTCTTTTTCCGTTGTAGAAGCCATACGAGTAATCGTTAATTCCTGAGGAAAAATCACATCTGTACTTTTAGAGAAGCACAGTTGAATCGGTCCACGCACTTGTCCGCACTTAAAATCCCCTGTATCCATAACCGCCCCAAAGGTTCGCACATCATAGAATCGGTTACACATATAGGCCTGAGCAGTTAGCTTATCGTTCTTGTTATCCTTGGTTGTAATATTAGAATCCACATAAGCTTCCTTCTGTTTGTTATTAAGGACTGCACCTTCGGTAACATATATATCAAAACGGTCATTTCCTTCATGAGCGTATTCAATATAATTTCGTACTTTACGTTTCATACATACGTCACTTACAATACCCACACCCGTTTGCGGATCAATTCGTGGCATATTGCCTGCATCAGGGTCACCATTGGGATTTCCATTCTCCACGTCAAAATAAAGAACAAATTCATAACGATTTTTCAGTAATTCACTCATTTAAATAACCTCCTCATGATTTTCATCAGAATTTTTGGATATTCCCTCATCTTGTTTTAAGTCTAATTTATCCTTCTTGGTATAAATGTCTTGTTGCTGATGATAATAACCCACCAAAAACTTACCCTGATCTTCCGTATTTAGCGTTTTCGGGTAACCATCCGAGGGAACATCCTCCATAATTTCACGGATACGCATCTTAATGTTATACTTTTTACTTTTTGAGAAATGCTTTTCTGCATTCAAAAGTAGTGATGGAAATACCTGCTGCGGACTGGCAAGTGCTGCGTTCAAGTACTTGTCCACCACTGAGGCGTTCACATTTCCCAAAGCGTCAGATTGAGCCTTCTCTAAAAGGGCAAATATTCGACCAAGTAAATAGCTGATCGATTTTTCATCTTTATTCAAAGCCACAGTCATCAACTCCTCCTTGTTATTTAGTAGTCGTGATATTCGGTTCAGGTACCCTTTGATTACACCAATTCGAGTACGGTTTATAGCAGTCTTCGCATTTGCAGCTGCTTCCGCACGAATCCTTCCTAGCATTGCCATATACAAACTGTTTGGGTACACTCCTCCGCTCAAAATACTGCGAATCAATGCCGAACGGTGTGGAGTCGGGACATTTTCACTTTTATGAAGCACTGCCGTTTCTATAAGAATTTTATTTACAGATGGATGTTCAGGCTCCCATGCCGGACCTACAATATGTATATCTTGTTGATGAAGTTGCAGGTGAGTAACCAATTGATCAAAAGTATTTACGTAAAAGTAACGTATTACCACTCTTGTCTTATTCGCAGCTAGTCCAAGAAGATAAAACTTCACATGCGGATCAAGTCCCAGTTCCCCAGGAGACTTACCTTTATAAAGTGAATCCAGAATTGAAGCTAGCTCGCGATTCCTCACTTCATCCAGCATTTTATCAGGTTGCGAAGTACCTCCTTCCATAAGCCCAACAATGGCTTGTTCCTCCAACGGTGCTTCGCGTTCAGCCCAAAAAAGAAGCTTATCGCCATGCATATGAACACAATGATTCCGGTCACTTATAAGCATGTTAAGTGCCGTAACATACTTAAAGGCCGCAGTTTCAGAGACAGGCGCATTTTCACCCTTTTCTTTCCGATAAGAAACAAAGCTATCTTGATTAAAGCCTACAACGGTTGGCTTATCCTGCCCAAATCCTCCGAGGTTGCCATGAATACGTGCAATTGGCAGTACTTCTCCGGTTACTAAACATTGCCCAATCGAAGCTTCTGTAGAGCGTTGAGCTAAATAACGGTTCCAGGCAGCTTGAATTTTCGGGCGATTGTGAATGAAATCTAATTCTCCGTCCAATAAAAAAACTATGTTTCCCCCATCATCGAGGTAGCTTGTGTTTACCCCTTCATATTGATATGATCCTTGCTTCCTAACATTATAAAAAGCTAATATCGCTTGTGCTCCCTCATCATCTATATCCATCAAAATCTTCTCATGGATGTCTCTGCTTGCTGCAAACCTGTAATCTGCTCCTGCACGATCCTTATAAATCCCAAAAATAAAATTAGCATTTTCACATAAAAATGCCGGTTCAGGGCGGCTTCCAGCCCGTTTAGGCTGTTGAGGCGTAATAATTCTCCTCGGCTGCCGCTTTTTTTCCTTCTTACCTTTGATTCCCGTCACTTCAATTTCATCGATCATATCAATAACATCACAAACATTTCCTTCTTTATCGAGAACAATACAACATGCAACCGTGTTCAATTCATATCCGGGCTGGGCTACCTTACTATCGCTTGCTTCCGCAAGCCGATCATAGTATCCGCATAAAGCTTGAAGTATCATAAATCCACTTCCTTTGGAACCTCTATCACACCATGCCTCATGTACGCCCGAAAAAATTTTGGAGTGAACGAGTATTCAGTTTTTTTCTTATTCATCTCTTCTTTATATTCAATGTCCCATAACATCCATCCCAAATCGATTTCATCATCATTCCTGTAATGACTCTCAGGCACTCTATCCTCTTCAATTAGCTTAAAATGGGCGGCAAATTCACGACATCCTAAGTAGGGTGTATGAAAACATTGCCCCTGACGAGCTCTTCTTAGAAACATATTATAAAATTTTTCCGGAGTGTCTGTTTCGCCAGACTTCTCTTTATTCATCACAAAATGAGCTTCAATAATATACGCCACATCAGTAAGCAATAACGTAGCTCGCTGCTGCCTGTCTTCTGTGATATATTGATGCAAGTCTTTTCCTCCTCTCATGGCTGCTGTAACGTTATTTGGGGGTATCTTGGAACCCAACTCATTGCGCCTAATCGAATCGAAAACTATAGGATTCAGTACTGAAATCCTATCAACTACCCAGTGGATAGCTGGCTTCCACAGTATTGCCTCCAACACGCCTCTTGCAGCCGATGGTGTTATAACATCATAGCTGACCCGTTCAGACTTGAATTCTGGACGGGTATAACAGGCGTAGTCTCCTCTAACTAATAAACGAATGCCATATCCCATTTCACTACCACTCCTTATCAGGGTTAATAGATAGACCAAACCTACCATTGTACAGCCCATTCCCCTCCCCATCTTCCATTAAATAGTAAATCTTTTTATCTATAATCCCTAGCTTCCCGAGAGCTCGAATCTGCTCTAATTCCCTAGGAGTAATAGAAACACTATATCGTTGAAATTTTTGACTATAACTGCAAGGATAATGGGAGCTTTGTGCCTCCTTTACTAGTTCCCTGCACTTCTCGTCGAAAGGAATTATTATGGGTACTGTATCAGAATTTATGAACTTGAATTTCTCAGCAACCTCTCGAAATTGAAAGGAAAGTTGGTTCGCTCCAGCGTTAAGATTTTCTAGTATATTATACTCATCAAGGTTTGTATCAAGCTCATAGCACAATTGGAAGAAGTATGAAACCGCATCCGGCATTAAAGGATCGGGATAGCGATTTAGAACCATGCGAGTGAATCCTGCCATTCTTGAAAACCAGCCTCTTGGAAGTGCATAATCCGTTGATTCAAAAATAAATACTTGGCCTACATTTACCGTACCTTCCCGATTACATCGGCCAGAAGCCTGGGCTATACTGTCAATTCCAGCGATCTCACGATAAACTTGCGGAAAATCTATATCCACTCCTGCCTCTAGTAAGCTGGTCGAAATAACGACACAAGGTTGCTTATTTTTCAGTCTTATTTTTATTTCATCTATGATCTTCGTTCGATGTACAGGACACATGAGTGCGCTTAAATGATAGTTTCCATCTTGCTGTGCCAATCTTCTAAATAATGCTTGAGCATGTTTGCGAGTATTGACAATACATAGAGCTTGATGCTGGGAAGATATCATCTTATTGAGTTCAGCGTCACTTTGCGAACCAATAAACTCTACGCGTACTCTTTTCAAATCTGAGTACAGCTTCATCGGATTGTCCATAATCTCTACTGGCGTAATACCATCCAGCCAATCGGGATGTATTGCAGGCTGAGTAGCTGTACACAATACTACAGTTACTCCATAATCGGCACTGAGACACTTTAGGGCAGCTAATGAAGGGCGCAGCAATTCACTCGGGAGCATTTGAGCTTCATCCAAAATAATGATGCTTCCTGCAAGATTATGCAGTTTACGCGCACGGGAAGGCTTTGCCGCAAAAAGACTCTCAAAAAGTTCAACGTTAGTGGTAACAACCAAATTTGCTTCCCAGTTTTCGCTGGCTAATCTATTAATATCAATCTCATCATCTTGAGAGGCTGCAATATTACTATGGTGCTCTAGCACTGCTCCTTTACCAAGTGCGGAACGAAACACATTTGCATTTTGTTCAATAATAGAAGTGAATGGTAACCCATAAATAATCCGGCGCATATTGTTCTGTGTAGCGTGTGAGAGAGCAAATGCCAGTGAAGAGTAGGTTTTACCACCTCCTGTAGGTACGGTAAGTGTAAAGATTCCGGTGGGCATTTGTGCTGCTTCGAGACAACACTTTAAGACCTGATTTCTTGACTTTGCGAGTGTGCTGTTCAGGGGTTTGGCCAAAAGATCAGTGAGTGTAGTGGAGAATGTCGCGCTCATTTCATCGATCGTTGGGAACTTATTACGGAGTGATGCTTTCTCAGGAGAAAAATATTTCTCTGTATCCAAGTAATCCGCATCAACTAGTGAAGAATAAAGCATGCGAATTAATAGCGAAAAAGAAATTCCGGGGTTACTGCTCTTTATACGCTTGGGAATAGACTCTACTACTAATGGAGGAATCGTAGGATAGAAGTTATTGATAATGGAAAATTTATTGTTCTTGAGTGCTTCGTCAAGTCCAACTGAAGAGCCTCTTGAGATGTGGTCAGGCAATCCTCCGTGGTGACCATACACAGCGTAAGCAAGCAATCTTCCATATAGAGAAGGATAATGCTGAGTGACTAGTACTGCTCCTGCAGTCTTGTGATCAACATATTGATTGGAGCCTTCCAACCGCTTTAAAAATGCCGGATCCGCTTTGCCATAATCATGGGCATACCCTAGAATACGACCAAGCTCAGCACAGTTAAAGTACCCAGCGTGTTTGGCAGCTTTTTTGGCGGTCTCCTCCAGATGTTCTGTGAGAAGATGCCATTCTTCCTTAGGCAAAAGTTCTTTTGTAATCGGATCACGTTTGGAATGAGCATACAACAAGACAAAACCTCCAATCTTGTGATACCATTTAATGGTACAATTAAGAGGGCGCTGTGACTGCTCTTAATAGTAGAAATTGACGGAGAGATTACTTTTTATTTCAGAGATTTATTTATCTAAAATCCCACTCTGATAATTTCAGGATATCCCCCCAACCCATCTATTGTCAATCTATTCCACATATTTGGAAATCTTCTTGTGTCGAACTGTTTAAAGTTCGAGGATTGAAACAGAGATTTATTAATCTAGGCAGCAAAAATCGGTACAGCAATTTAGGTTGCTGTACCGATTTTTTGCCTGCTTAAATTCTGCTCCACAGTTGTAAAGAAGTCTACTCTCAGATATCATGATTAATAAAATCCTGTAGGTATGAATGATGTGAAATAATCGCATTCCCTACAACTTCGGCCAGAATCATTTTATTCATATGGTCCTGTTTGTTGGATAGATCTTTCGGAAGACTATGATATTGTTCAAATAGCAGTTTCCCACCTGCAGTTGAGTGATCTACACTGCCTCTTTTTGGCGGAGCCTCAGGATGGTAAACGGCTTGCAATATGTAATTTCTAAATTCTTCTGTATATTTGCCCATGTCATGAAGCATACCTGCGAGTCCGGCAATATGGCTAACTCCTAGCTTTTCACCGTACCCCTCTGCTAAGACTTGTACTCCTAATAAATGCTCAGTGACGGTCTGGACTTTCCTGTCACTTTCCCGAATATGAGCAATGTAATCCATAACTCTCCTCCCACTATAAATTAATAAATACTCTTGTTTACTCACTCGTTCTAAGATTCTCAGCCATAGACAGATTGAGAGCTGGAGAAGTCATGTAAGGATGACATTATTTTCTGGTGAAGCCGGTGGCGGGAATAGAGAGCGGGGGATTCATCCCCAACCCAAGGATACGTTCTGTGATCGCACTTTGGATATCCACACCTGTCTCCTGACGGCTTACCCTCCCATGTCACGCGGGGTCTTTGCCCTTACATTCCTTCGTTCGGCCTCTCAGGAGGTGGACGCCGTTTCTTGCTCCTTTACAGGGTCGTTGCCCTTATGGAAATGATTCCTGCGGCTGCTCCGTGCTTCCTTTGTC
>NZ_LVWH01000138.1:0-843 GCF_001909045.1 Paenibacillus sp. P3E
GTTATACGCTGTTTTTTTTATAGGTTTATAGTTGTCTTTAATATATTTTTTTATGTCTCTGCAACTCCAACGGGTCCATCTTGAAAAAGAGAGGTTAACGTTTACACATTCTGCTTCAATACCTTCTTTCTAATGATCAACACCACTGAAAGCAACACAGACAACAAAAAAAACAATAGGATTCCCATCCTTCCAATAACATCCCCAACGGCAAATACATCATTGATTCGTACGGGAATCATGGCGGTAATGAAAATCACCGGCATTAGCCCAAAGATGACAGGGACAAGCCTAATCTTGAACACCTGCGAGATCCCCAAAGCAGCATTAAAGTAAAAACTGCTAAAGATGCAAAACATCTGCATCATCCAGATCACCAATAGCGGGAATTCGAAGCGTTCAAAAAAGAATCCAGTGATCTCTAGGCTGCGCACTAAATCTATAGTAGGCCAGGTACTCGTGATCACAGAATCTATAGACAGACCTCCGATAACCATAACCACAGTGAGAATGTATAAGATCATAGGTATGGCAATTCCCGTTAACATGGCTTTGATCGCATGCTCCGGATGCTGCATGAAGGCTGTGATAACCATCACCACTTCACATCCCGTAAAGACAAGTACTGTGGATTTCAGTCCCCTGATTACAGGCATGAGACCTTCACTTAGTACAGGACGCAAATGGTTAACATCAAATATTCTGATACTAAGGACATAGCATAAGATCAAGATAAAGAAGCTTATGGGGAAAATAATTTGATAGGCTCTGGCGATGGAATTAATGCCTCCAAACACCATATAGGCCCCAATCCAGATGAAGGGAATGATAATTGCCCAAATG
>NZ_LVWH01000139.1:0-824 GCF_001909045.1 Paenibacillus sp. P3E
TTATTCAATTCTTCAGAATCGTATGGTATTTAAAGAAAAAGATTTGTTATTACAAAGCTTATCTTGTGTAGAAAATCAGTTTCCACAAATGCTTCTTCTTCATTATTTTACGAATAATGAAATTGATAGCAGAGTAATCAGTGATATTGCAAGAATACATTATGTTGATTGGGTTGCATATGGTAGTGTTTTTAACACTATGCTCTGGCTTGATGTCAAACAATATGTTGTACAGAACAGGGAGGTATTTGAGCGTATTGTTGCTGAAAGAGGAGCAGGATGGTTGCCATTTGCTCCAATGGATATTACAGGAGAAATATTACCTGGAGAATTTGCAGCGGCAGGGCTTGTTCAATTTAATGCTCAGATCCTTCCGTACCTTGAAGAAATTAAAAAATCCCTTATTAGCTTCACAATTTCATATTCAATAACTGATAGATGGTTAGAACTATCGTCGATTCCGCAAGGACTTCCATCCAGTGACCTTGAATGGTCTAATCTTGGATACACATTATTTTGGGCTGCATTACGAAAGAAAAAAATTATAATGAATTTTTCTAATCAAGAAATACTATCTTTAATGAAAGACGGAAATGTAGAAAGTAAAATTGATGCAGTTTTGGGTTTTTATAAACAGGGATTATTAGAACTGTATACTATGAGTGAATTCGTTTTACGTGAAAGATTAATTCAACATTATAATATACTATTTTTGGACATAGCTGAGTCTGATGTTCAATGTCGCTTTGTCCCACCGTATTTTAAACAAAATAATGAAGTTGAAAAGCAGAAGAACTTGAATCACTATTGGACTATGAATATGG
>NZ_LVWH01000140.1:0-803 GCF_001909045.1 Paenibacillus sp. P3E
CAATGTTATTATTACACATCATCATATTTTATATGATGGCTGGAGTAATGCAGTAATCATTAAGGAATTTATCGAATATTACAACTCTCTCTCACAAAATCAACAGGTAGTCCTTCTTGAAAAAACAGATTTTAGCGAATATATAACATGGCTTAATAATCAAAATGTTTTACCAAGGGAAGAATTTTGGGCAAAATACTTGGAGGGTTATGAATATAAATCAACACTGCCTGTAAAAGACAATACTAGCGGAGCAAATGGTGGGAAATGTGTGTTTCATTTGAACCAGTCTATTCTGGATTCTATTTTGAAATTAACATCCGAAGCGAGAGTAACCTTAGCCACATATCTTTATACGGTATGGGGGATTTGTGTTCAAAAATACAACAATAATCATGACGTTATTATTGGTAAAGTTGTGTCTGGCCGAACTCCTGAAATTAAAGGCATCGACGAAATGGTCGGGTTATTGATTCATACTGTTCCTGTCAGAATAACATCTTCGAAATCAGAAAAATTTCATGATGTTCTTAAACGTGTGGAAAATGATATGCGTGAAATGGAAGATTTTACTTCTCTTCCTCTTACAGACATCAAAAATCAATCAGCGATTACGGATAGGGAACTTTTTGATTCCATTGTTATTATTGAAAATTATCCTTTAAAAAAACAAAAAATTAGTAACGATATTGTAATTGAAGATTTCTCTACTACTGAAATGACTCACTATGACTTGACCATTTTGGTTAAAACATTTGAAGAGTGTACGATTGAATTTTACTACAATCCGCAACGTTTTAACC
>NZ_LVWH01000141.1:0-798 GCF_001909045.1 Paenibacillus sp. P3E
CCCAAGGGGCAAGCCCCTTGGTTTAGGCTGTTCCGCGTTCGCTCGCCGCTACTGACGGAATCACTATTGTTTTCTCTTCCTCAGGGTACTTAGATGTTTCAGTTCCCCTGGTCTGCCTCTACACACCCTATGTATTCAGGTATGAGTAACTGCGAATTACCACAGCTGGGTTTCCCCATTCGGACACCCCCGGATCAAAGCTTGCTTACAGCTCCCCGAGGCAGTTTCGTTGTTCGCCACGTCCTTCGTCGGCTCCTGGCGCCTAGGCATCCTCCGTGTGCTCTTATTAGCTTAACCATTGCGTTTTCCCAAAGGAAAAATCGCTAGCATCGCTATAATATAAACTTGTTTACACAAGTTCAGCTTAAAGGAATGTTCTAAAACGCATTTTCGTTTCGGTATCCAGTTTTCAAGGATCAAGGTACTACTTGAGAGCTTCAACTCTCAAAACTGAGCAACGAGTGAGTAACAGGCCTAAACCTGAGTTTTGGAAGTAATACTTCCGATTTGAATGTTTCCGTTGCAGGAAACGATTCTCCATAGAAAGGAGGTGATCCAGCCGCACCTTCCGATACGGCTACCTTGTTACGACTTCACCCCAATCATCTACCCCACCTTCGGCGGCTGGCCCCCTTGCGGGTTACCCCACCGACTTCGGGTGTTGTAAACTCTCGTGGTGTGACGGGCGGTGTGTACAAGACCCGGGAACGTATTCACCGCGGCATGCTGATCCGCGATTACTAGCAATTCCGACTTCATGCAGGCGAGTTGCAGCCTGCAATCCGAACTGAGACCGGC
>NZ_LVWH01000142.1:0-784 GCF_001909045.1 Paenibacillus sp. P3E
CCGAGGCAGTTTCGTTGTTCGCCACGTCCTTCGTCGGCTCCTGGCGCCTAGGCATCCTCCGTGTGCTCTTATTAGCTTAACCATCGCTCCGGTGTTTCGCTTGTTCGCTCATCTTGTTTTAAACAGCGCTCCCGGATGAATCCGTTCGCTAGTCTGTTTAAAGCCAAAGGTCGCTTCACAATCGAAAACCTTCGCTTCCAGCATACTAATAACTATTTCAACTTGTTTACACAAGTTTCAGCTAAAAGATGTTCTAAAACGCATTTTCGTTTCGGTATCCAGTTTTCAAGGATCAAGGTTTCTGTAATTCTAGACATAACAAATTGATGAAGTTTGTTGGTGGAGCCAAGCGGGATCGAACCGCTGACCTCCTGCTTGCAAGGCAGGCGCTCTCCCAGCTGAGCTATGGCCCCGCAAATTCCATCAAAACCGAACAAATGGATACGCGTTAAGTATCTGGAAGTCAAGCTTCCGATTTGAATGTCTCCGTTGCAGGAAACGATTCTCCATAGAAAGGAGGTGATCCAGCCGCACCTTCCGATACGGCTACCTTGTTACGACTTCACCCCAATCATCTACCCCACCTTCGGCGGCTGGCCCCCTTGCGGGTTACCCCACCGACTTCGGGTGTTGTAAACTCTCGTGGTGTGACGGGCGGTGTGTACAAGACCCGGGAACGTATTCACCGCGGCATGCTGATCCGCGATTACTAGCAATTCCGACTTCATGCAGGCGAGTTGCAGCCTGCAATCCGAACTGAGACCGGCTTTGCTGGGATTGGCTC
>NZ_LVWH01000143.1:0-767 GCF_001909045.1 Paenibacillus sp. P3E
ATGAAGTCGGAATTGCTAGTAATCGCGGATCAGCATGCCGCGGTGAATACGTTCCCGGGTCTTGTACACACCGCCCGTCACACCACGAGAGTTTACAACACCCGAAGTCGGTGGGGTAACCCGCAAGGGGGCCAGCCGCCGAAGGTGGGGTAGATGATTGGGGTGAAGTCGTAACAAGGTAGCCGTATCGGAAGGTGCGGCTGGATCACCTCCTTTCTATGGAGAATCGTTTCCTGCAATGGAGACATTCAAATCGGAAGCTTGACTTCCATTAGAACCCTTGGGTTCGAACACTCACTCGTTGCTCAGTTTTGAGAGTTGAAGCTCTCAAGTAATGCCTTGATCCTTGAAAACTGGATACCGAAACGAAAATGCGTTTTAGAACATCTTTTAGCTGAAACTTGTGTAAACAAGTTGAAATCGTTATTAGTATGCTGAAAGCGAAGGTTTTCGATTGTGAAGCGACCTTTGGCTTTAAACAGACTAGCGAACGGATTCATCCGGGAGCGCTGTTTAAAACAAGATGAGCGAACAAGCGAAACACCGGAGCAATGGTTAAGCTAATAAGAGCACACGGAGGATGCCTAGGCGCCAGGAGCCGACGAAGGACGTGGCGAACAACGAAACTGCCTCGGGGAGCTGTAAGCAAGCTTTGATCCGGGGGTGTCCGAATGGGGAAACCCAGCTGTGGTAATTCGCAGTTACTCATACCTGAATACATAGGGTATGTAGAGGCAGACCAGGGGAACTGAAACATCTAAGTACCC
>NZ_LVWH01000144.1:0-758 GCF_001909045.1 Paenibacillus sp. P3E
TACAGTCTACACCCGAGACCTACGGACACCCGTTGTTTACAGCCGCATATGGAAAAGGCAAAAAAGATCTTGGGTAAACTTCCTAGGGCGGTAATTGCGGATGCAGGTTACGGCAGTGAAGAAAACTACGCCTATCTGGAAAAGGAAGAGATTCAGGCGGTCGTGAAATACGGCAGCTACCACAAAGAAAAGAGTAAAGCTTGGAAAGAGAATATCGGAAAGGTGGAGAACTGGACGTACAGTGAAACCAGGGATACATGGACGTGCCTAGCTGGGGAAACGTTGCATTTCCGCAAAGAACTACAAAGCGGATATGAAATTCACAAACGTCATTACCGAAGCCAAAGCTGCGAAGGCTGTCCGCTGAAGGAACGCTGCACCAAGGCAGCAGGAAATCGGGAAGTGGTTGTCAGTCTGGAGAGGCTGCGGTACCAGAAGCAGGCTCGGGACATCCTGCGAAGCGAGGAAGGTTATGCCCTGGCCGTACGCCGAATGACGGAACCGGAAAGCGTATTTGGACAACTGAAGAATAACCGGGGCTTCCGGCGCTTTCTGCTTCGCGGCATGGAAAAAGTGACGCTTGAGGTCGGTTGGCTTTCGCTTGCCCATAATATGCTGAAGCAAGCCACGGTGGACCAAAAACGCAAGGCCGCGATTCTCCAATAACAGGAGAATCGCGGCCTTGCTGTCTTTTTACTGCCTCTTGAATACATATGGGCTGTTTCTTTTTTTTGAAAATCTACTTATGAGACAGCCCC
>NZ_LVWH01000145.1:0-754 GCF_001909045.1 Paenibacillus sp. P3E
AGCCAATCCCAGCAAAGCCGGTCTCAGTTCGGATTGCAGGCTGCAACTCGCCTGCATGAAGTCGGAATTGCTAGTAATCGCGGATCAGCATGCCGCGGTGAATACGTTCCCGGGTCTTGTACACACCGCCCGTCACACCACGAGAGTTTACAACACCCGAAGTCGGTGGGGTAACCCGCAAGGGGGCCAGCCGCCGAAGGTGGGGTAGATGATTGGGGTGAAGTCGTAACAAGGTAGCCGTATCGGAAGGTGCGGCTGGATCACCTCCTTTCTATGGAGAATCGTTTCCTGCAATGGAAACATTCAAATCGGAAGCTTGACTTCCATTAGAACCTTTGGGTTCGAACACTCACTCGTTGCTCAGTTTTGAGAGTTGAAGCTCTCATTTGTAACCTTGATCCTTGAAAACTGGATACCGAAACGAAAATGCGTTTTAGAACATCTTTTAGCTGAAACTTGTGTAAACAAGTTGAAATCGTTATTAGTATGCTGAAAGCGAAGGTTTTCGATTGTGAAGCGACCTTTGACTTTAAACAGACAAGCGAACGGATTCATCCGGGAGCGCTGTTTAAAACAAGATGAGCGAACAAGCGAAACACCGGAGCGATGGTTAAGCTAATAAGAGCACACGGAGGATGCCTAGGCGCCAGGAGCCGACGAAGGACGTGGCGAACAACGAAACTGCCTCGGGGAGCTGTAAGCAAGCTTTGATCCGGGGGTGTCCGAATGGGGAAACCCAGCTGTGGTAATTCGC
>NZ_LVWH01000146.1:0-728 GCF_001909045.1 Paenibacillus sp. P3E
TATGTAGCCTAAGACAAATAGGAAAAAAACTCCATTGAATATCGCTAAAACTTTTGTGGCCAGTTGTAGTTTTACATAAAAAATAAGTAAACAAAAAAAATATTATTAATGAAGAGAACATTAACCATGAATGTGTGAATAAATAGTTATTTTGAACAAAAAATCCAAGCTCATCTAACCTATACTAGATGGTTAATGAATAAACCAATATTCTAATGATAGCCGAATAAAGAATACATGCGGGTAAGAATAAAGTCTTGTCCTGGAATTTCGTTAGTAACTTATATGTTAATATGAAAAAACTATCATAAAAATCGGAATACAAATTACAGCTGTGATAAATCTTAATCCCTTAAGACGCTCAGGTAAAAAAGAGTTCGAATTCACTGTAAACAATTTGCTAATAGTATCAAAAAAATCAGTTGGTAATTGCTTACTCATTAAAATACCGATTATAAATACTAACAGAACTGATAAAATCATACTAATAAAACAAGATAAAAAATATCTATTGGTACTTTGCCCCATTTAGTCCTCCAAATAAAGAATGCATTTCATTATCTGATAAAACAGTAAGTTAAAAACACACTATATTTCAAATCTATTATTCATAAAATCAGTGCTGTAGAATTTTTTCAATACTTGTAACAAATCATTCCGATATTAAAGATATATTTTTAAACGATACCCAGTCTGCCGTTTGATCTCCGCTAGGTGAACTAACAGAT
>NZ_LVWH01000147.1:0-727 GCF_001909045.1 Paenibacillus sp. P3E
GTAGCGAAATTCCTTGTCAGGTAAATTCTGACCCGCACGAATGGCGTAACGACTTGGGCGCTGTCTCAACGAGAGATCCGGTGAAATTTTAATACCTGTGAAGATGCAGGTTACCCGCGACAAGACGGAAAGACCCCATGGAGCTTTACTGCAGCTTGATATTGAATTTGGGTACGATCTGTACAGGATAGGTGGGAGCCGTAGAAGTAGGAGCGCAAGCTTCTATGGAGGCGCCGTTGGGATACCACCCTGATTGTATCTAGGTTCTAACCTGGTACCCTAAACGGGTACGGGGACCGTGTCAGGCGGGCAGTTTGACTGGGGCGGTCGCCTCCTAAAGAGTAACGGAGGCGTTCAAAGGTTCCCTCAGAATGGTTGGAAATCATTCGAAGAGTGCAAAGGCATAAGGGAGCTTGACTGCGAGACCCACAAGTCGAGCAGGGACGAAAGTCGGACTTAGTGATCCGGTGGTACCGCATGGAAGGGCCATCGCTCAACGGATAAAAGCTACCCTGGGGATAACAGGCTTATCTCCCCCAAGAGTCCACATCGACGGGGAGGTTTGGCACCTCGATGTCGGCTCATCGCATCCTGGGGCTGAAGTAGGTCCCAAGGGTTGGGCTGTTCGCCCATTAAAGCGGTACGCGAGCTGGGTTCAGAACGTCGTGAGACAGTTCGGTCCCTATCTGTCGTGGGCGCAGGAAATTTGAGAGGAGCTGTCCTTAGT